>WRMM01000306.1 GCA_009777135.1 Candidatus Fibrimonadales bacterium | reverse complement strand
GTATTAAAAAGATGTTAGAAAGAGACAAAGAGGGGGGGGGGGGGGGGGGGGGGGCAAAAACGTTAGTAGCGGAAACCAGTTGAGAATTATTGTGTGTATAGCGACTTTGAGCACCAAGATTAGCACCTGCACCTGATATTTGATTAATAACTCTCAATTCTCAACTCTCCACTCTCCACTCTCAACTAAGCATTAAATTTGCCATGTTAAACATAAATATACATTTTTTCTGGATAACATTCATAAATTGGCAGGCCTCTACTCCTAGCTCTTCTTTAAATTTGCAAAAAAATACACTTGCCGCTAATTTTTTGCAATTAGCCGAAAAACTTAATATATTTTTATACTAAATCAGGAAAATTTCAAGCCTCCTGCTCAAGCCCAAGCTGGGACTTGGCGAAAAATTGGCCGAGTTGTTGTTTGAACACAAGTGTAATATAAAAAAAGTTTACTGACTTTGAATTACTAAATTCCCCTTATGATGAAGTTAAAGTGGCATAATAAGGATGCGGGGTTTGATCGCTTGGTTTTGGCTGGCGATATTGGCGGAACCAATACTAATTTGGCGTTGGTTGGCGTTAAAAATGAAAAGTTTGCCATTGTGGCAGAGGCTGTTTTTCCGTCTGGCGAAATAAATGGCTTGGCGCAACCCATAAAGGAGCTTTTGAATGCGGCAAAAAATGAGCGGGCAGATTTAACAACCGCACATGGATGCGTTTGCGCTGCAGGCCCTGTTTCGCAAAATCACTGCAAAATGACTAATTTGAGCTGGGATATAGATGGCAACGCTCTTTCAAAAGAACTTGGCATGGATATACATGTAATAAACGATTTTTTGGGCATAAGCTACGGAATTCCAACTTTGGATGTGAATGACCCGGAGCAAATTTTTGCATTTACGCATACAGATGGATCGCAGCCCGCTCCGCGCAAAGCCACCAAAGCCGTGATTGGTCCTGGAACAGGCTTGGGAGCAGGTTTTTTAACCTGGACAGAAAATGGCTGCATTCCAAACTCCTCCGAGGGCGGCCACTTGACATTTGCTCCCTTTGACAAAGACAGCCAGTCTTTCGGAGACTATATGGAAAAGCAATTAGGAGCAGTTCCCGATGTTGAGGTGCTGGTTTCCGGCACGGGCATTCAAAATCTTTACGACTGGCAGCTAAACACAAAAGGCTTGCCGCAAAGTGATGCTTGGGTAGAAATTCACAACGCAAAACCCGCCGACAGGCCGCGTCTTCTATCCAAACTCTCGGATTCAGATCCTATAGCTGCATCAATGCTGCGTTTATTTGTTAAAATGCTGGCGCGCTATGCAAGCGATATTTCAACCTTGCTTTTGCCTTTTGGCGGTTTATATTTAGCTGGCGGCGTTGCGCAAAAAGAGCTTCGCTGGCTCACAGGCGATAATCTGTTTATGAAGTATTATGAAATGGCTTATAACAAAAATATAAGGCCGCTTTTGATGCAAGTGCCGGTTTATTTGATAAAGGATTATTCAATTAGCCTGTATGGCGCGGCGAATGCGTGCGTGCAAGCAGTTAAATGATGAAGAAAAACATTCAATATATTTGCCGCGAGTGCGGAGAAAAATTCACTAAGTGGGCGGGCAAATGCCCGGAATGCGGTGCGTGGAGTTCGCTTTTTGAGCAGGAAGTTGAAAACAGCAGGGGCATTGGCGCAAAATCCATGCAGCAAAGCGCAGGTTCCAAACCCATGCCATTGTCGCAGGTTCCAACTGAGCATGCAAAGCGGTTATCAACTGCAAATCCTGAATTTGACAGAACCCTTGGCGGAGGAATGGCGCCTGGTTCGCTGGTTTTGATAGGCGGAGATCCAGGCATTGGAAAGTCGACTCTTGTTTTGCAAACGCTTTCTGCAATAGCGGCGGCGGGTTGCAAAACCCTTTATGTTAGCGGCGAAGAAAGCGCAGCTCAGGTTAAGCTGAGAGCGGAACGTCTTGGAGCGGCGGGCAGCGATATGCTTTTGTTTTGCGAAACATCGCTGAACAAAATTTTGGAAAACGCTGATAAAATAAAACCGCAAGTGATGGTTATAGATTCCATTCAAACAATGTACAGCGAGGAATTGCCCGGAACGCCGGGCAGCGTTTCGCAGTTGCGCGAGTGCGCTTTAAAGTTGATGGTTTATGCAAAGAACAGCGGAACGGTTACCATGCTAATTGGCCATGTTACAAAAGACGGGCAAATAGCAGGTCCCAGAATTTTGGAGCACATGGTGGACACCGTTGCGTATTTTGAGGGCGATAAAAAAGGGCAATACAGAATTTTGAGAGCGGTGAAAAATCGCTTTGGAGCCACAGACGAAATAGGCGTTTTTGAAATGACTTCTCTTGGCCTTATTCCCGTGCAAAATCCATCCAGAGTATTTTTGCCAGATGGCGTTTCGCCAGGCAGCGTGGTTAGTTGCACCATAGAGGGCAGCCGTGCTTTGCTGTTTGAGATTCAAGCTTTGGTGGGCAAGAGCAGCTATGCAATGCCGCAAAGAGTTTCTGCGGGTGTTGAGCAAAAAAAACTCACAATAATACTCGCTCTTTTGGAAAGATTTGCAAAGCTTCAAATCAGCAATTCCGATGTCTTTGTTTCCGTAGCGGGCGGCCTTAAACTAGATGACCCTGGCATAGATTTGTCCCTTGCCTTAGCCGTTGTGAGCAACGCTTTGAACATAAGTTTGCCGCCTCGCAGCATTGTTATAGGCGAGCTTGGCCTTTCTGGCGAAATTCGCTCAGTCAGCTCCTTGGATTTGAGAATCAAAGAAGCGCAACGTCTTGGCTTTGAAAAGATAGCAGTGCCGGCAAGCGGCAAAATCCCGAATGTGAAAGGGATTGAGGTGCTGAAATTTGCTAGGCTGGAACAAGCTGTGGAGTGGCTGCGAAGTGCCACTTTGCCTAGGTAGGTGGGGTGGTTAAGCATGGCAAAGATTTTCTACCTTATCCCTTATGCGCAAAAAGAAATACCGCATTAATTTGAGCAGCAGCATATTCGCTGACTACATGGAGAGGAAGCTTCTCT
>WRMM01000305.1 GCA_009777135.1 Candidatus Fibrimonadales bacterium | reverse complement strand
CGCTTGATCAAGTGATTTCATGGCGCTTGAAACGAAAAGTTTATTTAAGCTTAGCGAATCCTGTATTTTTATTGCTAAAGAATTGGCATAGTTATTTTAACAGCGGAGTTTTGATTTTTGATGCTGAAAAATTCAGAAAAAAGTTTTCTTGCCAAGAGTTGTTTCGTTTCGCAATATATTACACAAATCGTTATAAAAAACGATGCAATGACCAAGACGTTTTAAACTTGCTTGTTGAAGATAATTATTTCGTTTTACCGCCTGAATGGAATCACATGTGGACAGTGAATGGATATACGCCTTCAAGCCCCAAAACAAAGATAATTCATTTCACAAATAGTGTTAGCATAAAACCTTGGGATAATAATTCTCTATTTGAAGACTATATTGATACAAAGGAATACAAAAAATTTGCGTTGAATGTTCCGTTGTTTAAAGGAGGCTTTTAATGCAAAGCTGCTACCTGTTTCAAACCAACAGCCGCTTTCTTAGAAAGCATCCTTTTAATCTGAGCCAAAGAATAACCTTGATCTATAAGCTTAAGAACATTTTTACGCTCTTGCGTAACACCGCGCCCAAAGCCCGACTTATCAGCATAAGCAATCGTAGCATTGTAATCATCCAAATATTTCATTTCAGCCTCATATTCTCGAAGTTCCCTTTCATTAAAATTAGAAATTTCCGCAATCTCAAACACGCCTCTAAACTTGTCGCGTCTAAACCTCTCAGGAACTTCATCCAATTTATGCAGGTTCTTGAACAAATAGAGCCACACATCGAAGGTCGTTTTGCACTGCTCCAATGTCTTTTTGAACCTAGTAAGCACCACAAGAGCTATGTGCACATCGCTATGTCGCTTTTCCGGATGCTTGAGATTGGTAAGTCCGATATGGTTTACAATGTCCTTGCTTCCAGCCAGCAGGTCAGGCTCGAAGTTGAGGAAGCTCAAAGAGTAGATTCTTGGCAAATCAAATTTATAATCCTTGCCCTTCTTTACAATCCCGGCAATCGTCAAGCTGAGGTAGAAGAGTATCCTGCCCATAAAGAAATCTCGCTTTGCAAGCTGCATCTCAATAATGAACCTGTTCCCGTTGTTGTCCGTGCAATGCAGGTCAAACACGGCGGCTCTCTGCTTCCTGCTTTTGCTTCTTTGCTCATTTGGGAGAAGCTGAATCTTTTTTATTTTGCCTTGCAAATACTCTCCCAGAAAGCTTTCTATGAGCGAAATAAGAAAATCTTCGCTCTGCCTGCTCTCGCTGGCAAAGACCTTTTTGAATATGAAGTCCAAAGTAAGCTGGGCAAACCTTGGACGTTTGATAGGAGCCTTTTTTATAGGCATAATGAAACCTCCGGGGAGTTAAAATTTGATGTAACAAAAAGAGACGGCCACGTCTCATGCAATAAGAATTGGAATATAGAAAACTTTTGTCTGAACCAGACGCCCATACGCTTAACATTCGCTGGCGAACAGCCAAAGGCTGGTCATTCACAGAATTTACGGGATTTACAGAATATTCTGGAAATACTGCGAATTCCGCAAATTCCTGCAAGGTTCAAGAAGCCCATCTACAAACGCTTTACCAAATGTGCAGGTATACTTATTCTGGTTCAGACAATAGAGAGAGTAGCGGAAAACGCACATGCTACGATTCCGTGAATTCCGCGCCTTTGCTAGTGTGCCAGATGCCTAGAATTTCTATTTCGGTTTCTTTTTCTCTGTAGTAGATGTTGTATCTGCGAAATTTGCCCAAGCCTGTTTTTCTCATGCCATTTTTGTATGGCGTGCCTATTCCTGGCATCGTTTCTATTCCGCTTATTTTTTCATAGAATTGCCTATGCAGTATTTCTGCTTGCTGCGGTGAATCTTTCGCTATGTATTCCATTGCTCTTTCTAGCAGTTCCAGGCATTTTGCAGTTGGTCTCGCTGGTTTTTCTATTTCCGGCATATTATCCTGTTCAGTTTTTCCGTCGTTATTTTTTTTGCTTCCTCTATTGACATCGTTTCGCCTCTGTCCGCTTGCTCCAGGCTTATTTTGAGTTCCCTGTCAAGCTCTATCTCGTCCAGCAGGTCATCTACCCAGCCGTCAAGCTTTAGAACGCCCATAGCCCGCTTTATTTCTGTCTCATTTGCGATTATTTCTGTTGCTACTGCCATATTGCACCTCTTTTGAGAAAATAGAAAACATTACACTAGTATGTTAGAGCCTCAACCTGAGGCTTGCTTTGAAGGATTGTTTTTTATGTGCGTAACAAACAAAAACGCGCTTTTGTTCCAAGCCTGCCAAAACAAACGGTCGCGAACAAGGTTCATGCGATTTTCCGCACTCTCTTCTATTGACAATATATCTTCTGTTTTCATTTTATTCTTTTGACTTATTGCTATTGCTTTTAAGTATGCGGTTTAATTGTCTGACTCGCCATATTCTTTTTCGACCTCGCCCATAGCAAATAGCAAATGTTTCCCCGCATTGTCCCATGCTGCTTTTATAAAATCAACTGGCTGGCGAACTTTGAAATCGCTCACGCCAGAATTGAGCAAAGGCTCATTGTCAAAATCAGCTGCATACATTGATGGAACAAAGGAAAAAGACCTTGTTCCAGAAGCTAAAGCGTTGAAAATTTTTTCCATAAGTTTAAATATACAAAACTACCCGCAAAAAAAACCGCCCCGCGCCCCAACGCAATGCCATACCATCAACGCGCCCAGCATACGGTTGGCGCCCATTGCTTACGCTATGGGCGGCGGCTATTCTGCCGCTGAGTCCCGAACGCAGCGAACACTGAGCAGGTAGCTCTTACCGCCGTTGTACCTGCCCACATCGCTGCCGTCGTAGAACATGCCCCGGCTCCAAGCGTCGCTGGCACCGAGCTGCGTAGCGCTCCACCAGAGGCCGCTGTCGCCGACATCGAGGAAGCTGCCATAGGAGTAGCCGATGCCGCCCGGGATAGCCGAAAAACCGTGGTCGTCCGTGCCTTCTATATAGCCTGAGCCTGTATTCCACCCGCTAGCTGCTTTCAATATCGTGCCTGCACC
>WRMM01000304.1 GCA_009777135.1 Candidatus Fibrimonadales bacterium | reverse complement strand
TGCTGGAATCTCAATGTTCATAATTTTGTCCTCCATTATCCATTGTCTATCCATTGTCCATTGTCCAATCTGGTTCAACATTTAAATCATAATACACATGTTGTTGCAGTTGATCTTCAATATAGTAAAGTGTGCCGCCACTGGCGGCTCCGCAAGCAGCACAAGCTCCTTGGTAGCGAATTAAAACTGTTTTGTTGTTTTTAATGCTCAAAACTTCTAAACCACCGCCATCTCCAGCTAGCATAGATCTAACGCTGTCGTCCAAGGCTTCCTCTATTTTTGCAATTTTCTCGGCCTCGCTTAAAGCATTCCATTCCGCATCTGCTTCTGCTCTGCCAGTTGCAGTATGCGCCTTTAATTTTGCGCTGCCCATAGCAGCTATTGCAGCAAGCGCAATTTGCTTCTTTTCAGGATACACCTCAACTATCATTGCCGACAGTTTTTCCACAATTTGAAAAGCTTCGCTATCAGGGTTTATACCGAATTTTCCAAATAAGGTTTCAAGGGATAAATTTTGAATTTCGTCTATTTTTTTGCCCACAAGCTCTTCGCATAGAATGTCTGCCAGGGCTGTGAGCAGCGGCCCGCCGTAGGTGAAAAATTTAGTGTCTAAAACCTGCTCTGCTTCTGGATCTATCAGCACATAAATTTTTAGCGTCCCCGATTTGGCATCCACCAGAGCAAGCCCTTTGTTATTTGCTTCAACTTGAAAGATAGCACCTCGCCGCTTAGGCTCAACGGCAATTTTCATAAGACTTTCGGGAATGTTCGCTTCTTGCGTCATTGTTCTGTTAAAATATAGAAAGTGCTGATTAAGTTGCTTTGGGTTTGGGGTATGGGGTATAGGGTATGAGGAATTTCACAAAAACATAGCCATATATAACGGCAAAGTCACTTTGTTCTCTGCTGTTCCCAAATTTCCTGTTACAAACTTAATCGCTTGCGGCGGGGAAAATTCCTCTATAAATTTATTTAAAGAAACGGTTGCGTTGTTTCCAGATTTTACTTCAATGGGAATAATATTTGTTTTTTGAGTCAACAGAAATTCTATTTCTTGCGCGTTGTTTTCTGGCTTGTAAAAATATAAAGGAATGTTTTTTTTACTTAAAATATCGGCAATTAAATTTTCATAGATTCCGCCTTTTGCATAGCCTGAAAGCGTATTTTCCATTATAGCCTGCTTCATTTCAAAACCATACATAGCCGTTAGCATCCCAATATCCATCAAGTAGATTTTAAACCAGTTCTCTTTTGAATAAGCGTTCAGCGGAAAAGCAGGCAAAGAAACATTTTCGCAAAATTTTATTAGCCCTGCATCTCTAAGCCATTCAAGAGAATTTTCATATTTTCTTGCAGAGCCGCTTTTTTCAACATGCGAGAATTGAAATTTTTTATTCTCTTTGGCTAGTTGTTTAGGAATGGATAAAAAGCAATTTCTTGCTTTTGGTTTTTCTGGAACAGGAGCGTATTTTGCTATATCATCTAAATAGCTGTTTAAAATTTTTTGCTGAACTTTATGAACTTTTGCGAAATTTTCTGTTTCAGAAAAAGTTTTGACAACTTCTGGCATTCCGCCAACAACCATATATTCTTTAAGGTACTTGAACATTGTTTCATTTATGTTGGGAGGGATTTTCGTTTTATTTAAATAAAATTCCTTAACGAATTCTATTAGGCTTTTATCTATGCCTTTTGCCCATAAAAATTCCTCAAAGTCCATGGAAAACATCTCTATCTGCCTCTCATATCCAATTGGAATGGAAGCGAGTTCCTTATATGAAATGCCTAGCATTGAACCGGAGGCAATGCAGTCAAATCTGGAATCTTGCGCTAGAAATTTCAATGCGGTTCTTGCCTGCGGGCATTCTTGAATTTCATCTAAAAACAAAAGAGTATGGTTTTCTATAAATTTAAAATCAGGCAAATAAAGAGATATATTTTTCAAGATTAAGTCCGCTGATAACTCATTTGCGAAAATGTCTTTCAATTCCGGTTTTTCAAAAAAATTCAAAGTTATGCTGCTTTTGTAGTGTTTTTTGCCAAATTCCTCTATTGTATATGTTTTCCCAATCTGCCTAGCGCCCTTCACCAGCAGGCATTCCTCTTTTTTAGAGCTTTTCCAATCCAGAAATTCATTTAAAATTTTTCTTTCCATAGTGGAAAATATAGAAAACTGCATATTTTTGGACATTGAATTTTGAAAAACTGCATATTTTTAGACATTGGATTTTGAAAAACTGCATATTTTTGGACATTGGATTTTGAAAAACTGCATATTTTTGGACACTGAAAAAAGAAAATTCTACATTCATCAAATGCCTCTTAAAAAAAATACAATACAATTTGAATGCGCCGAATGTGGGGCTAGGTTTTCTAAATGGGCGGGTAAATGCGCTGAGTGCGGAGCGTGGAGCTCGCTTTTTGAGCAGGAGATT
The DNA here is from genome assembly GCA_009777135.1 of Candidatus Fibrimonadales bacterium. Lineage (GTDB taxonomy): Bacteria > Fibrobacterota > Fibrobacteria > Fibrobacterales > Fibrobacteraceae > Fibrimonas. The sequence goes on along the minus strand of WRMM01000304.1, from coordinate 600 downwards.
GAAGGTGAAACCAGAGGTATAGGAGCTAAGGCCATGCTACAGGAGGCTGGTTCAAAGCCCATGCCTATATCGCAGGTTCCAACGGAACATGCAAAGCGATTGTCCACGGCAAATGCCGAGTTTGACAGAACTCTTGGCGGAGGAATGGCACCTGGCTCACTGGTTTTGATAGGCGGCGATCCTGGCATTGGAAAATCAACCCTTGTTTTGCAAACGCTTTCAACAATAGCAGCTGCAGGCTGCAAAACGCTCTATGTTAGCGGAGAGGAAAGCGCAGCGCAGGTTAAGCTGAGGGCAGAACGGCTTGGGGTAGCAGGTGGCGATATGCTTTTGCTTTGCGAAACATCTTTGAATAAAATTCTGGAAAATGCAGAGAAAATAAAACCGCAAGTTATGGTTATAGATTCCATTCAAACAATGTACAGCGAGGAATTGCCCGGAACGCCCGGCAGCGTTTCGCAATTGCGCGAATGTGCGTTAAAGCTGATGATTTTCGCAAAAAACAGCGGAACCGTTACCATACTAGTTGGGCATGTAACAAAAGATGGGCAAATAGCAGGCCCCAGAATTTTAGAACACATGGTAGACACAGTTGCATAT
>WRMM01000303.1 GCA_009777135.1 Candidatus Fibrimonadales bacterium | reverse complement strand
AGTTCTGCAAAAGCTCTCGTAGCTGGCGCTATGCTCCAAGGAATGCTTTTATTTTCCAAAGTGTTGTCTTCCCATCTATAACCTGCTTCCAAAGAAGCAACTGCTATATATGAATTGCTTGCGTTTATTGCGCTATTGTTTTCGATGGTATATCCTGTGCCGCCCAAAACGCCTATTCGCTCGGAGCCGGTGTATTCAAGCCCCTCAATTGCAACAGGAATGGGAACTATTTTTCTGGCAGGCAAAATTGTGAAAGTTGCCCAAGCGATAACAGATTTAAAATTCGCATTATCTGGGAAAATAGCTTCTACATCGTAAATGCCGGCAGTAGATGGTTTTGAGGGCAGCAAACCGCCAACCCCATGATATTTATATTCCACTCCTACATCACCGTTAGTCAAGGAACTGGGAATTGGAGACGATGCCTCTTCCGTTTCATACCAATCAACCATTGAAACCGTGCCTCTGCCGTCTGCTTTAATTATAACGAATTCGTCTCTTTCTTCAAATGAATCGTAGTTAATGTTTGCCGGAAACGTGGCTATTACGGTGTAATTGCCAGGAAAACGCGGAGCTTCTTCGCTTTCATAAGAGGTTTCGCTGTTTGTTTCGCCTATATATCTAAAAGTAGGCGTTCCGGGATTTGTTGCAGAATATGCTTCCGGCGCACTTGCTTCTGCGCCATATACCCAATCTGCAATTGAAACTGAACCCTCGCTCTCTCCTTTGGTTACATTTACAATCAAAGTCCCGCTTGAAGGCTCATAATTTGGAGCAACGTAAACGGCAGGAAAATATTGATTGTTGCCAACCATAACAGATGTTTCCGGTTCTGCCCAAGCATAATTTTCTGGCAATGCAATTCTTTGCAGGGTGAGGAATGGGATATAGTTAACGGGAATTGGGTCAAGCACAGGGAAAAGCATTGTAGCCAAAGATATGCTCCAAGTTATTTCTATTTCATCAGTACTCTCGTCTTCCCATATATAATCATCTTCAAGGGTGAGCGTTGCTTTGTATACTCCCACAGCTGTAGCCGTGTTGCCTTCTATTGCGTAGCCTGTTCCTGGCAAAACGCCAATTTGCAAGGAGCCAGTGTATTCAAGCCCCTGTATTGCGGTAGGAATGGGTATGGAAGTTATCAACGCACGCACATTTACAGTAATTTCGCCGCTAGCTTTTTGCAGATAGTTTGGGTCTGAGTATTTTGCGTTAAATTTTTGGCCTGAGCCTTTGCTGGTAATTTGCTCTGTTGGGGTTTCCCATTCATATCTAGGCAGCAATGGAATTTGTGAAAGCGTTAATGTTCCGCTGAAGTCTTCAATATCAATTGGATTATATTCAATGAATACAGGCTCTGCATCTTTTGGCAAAATCTCAAATCTCACTCCTTTCCAGCTTCCATCATCTGCAACTATTTTTACCCAGCCACCATCAAGCACATTTATATTCTCGCCCCATTGATATTCAAAAGCAAGGTCTGTTGTCACGCTTGGTTCAGGTTTTATTGGTTCGCCAGTGTATGTTTCTGGCGGTATAGCTACAATCGTTGCTTGCCCTATTTCGCTTTGCCATTGCAAATGCGGTTTGCCATCGTTAATAGAATTTGCCACGCTCCACACGGTTATAAAATCCCATTTTTCAAAATTATCTATATCGTTCAAATTATTGTAGTAAGAATTGCTAATTGAATTAGCGCTGCCTGCCAAACCGCCTCCATTGGAAGTACCGATGGCATAGCTATTATCTATGTTTGCAGCGGAACCTGCCAAAATGCCAGTGCCATCTCTCCAATCGCCAAGATTTTTCGCAGTGCCTATTGCATAGCTATTGCTAATTGTTCCGTTTTCCATGCAAGCCGCCAAACCGCCAACGCTTCCGTAACCAGCAACAAAAAAAGCCTCCATGCCTATATTTTTAATTGTTCCGCCTCCATTTACTCTGCCAAAAAATCCTTGGCAATTTGAACTTTCTTGCAGAGGTATGTACATGCCCGTTATGATATGGCCGCGACCATCAAAAGAACCAGCAAAACTGCGGCTATAATCGCTTCCTATAGGAGTCCAAATGTTTAACTTGTTTACATTGTCAAAGTAAGACCATTCATCCCAATTTGTCCAATTTGCAATATCGTTAAGCGCAATGTCTGTTCCAAGAGCTATGTGCTTGCCATGATATGATTCTATTCCTTCGTTTACAAATACTCTAAAATTATACAAACGCTTTTCGCTTTCAATAATGTAAGGATCCTCCTCAGTGCCTGTGCCGCTTGCAAAATGAAGGTTTAAATTATATTCAGCAATATCTTCAGAGAATTTTGGATAATCGCCTGCAACTTGTTCCAATGCAAGGTATCTGGACTCATATTTATTGAGAACTCCGGCGTTCATATTCCATAAATCCACAAAATCGCTTGATTTAATCTCTGATTCCTCAAAATTTTCAATGTTGTCAAAGTAATCTCGGTAAATAAAACTTGGAGAACCATTTACTGCACCCGCAAAATAAGTATTTTTTCCGCTGCTTATTCCGCTTACGTTGCTGCCTGTGCCATTTACTGTTCCAATTGCATAGCTATTGCGAACCCATTCTGACGGACTAATTGCATACACATTGTCGCTTCCGTTTATATTCACTATTGCATGGCTGTTATTGGCTCCTCCCCACAGGCTAATTCCTGCCAAATTATTGCCTCCGCTTATTTCTATTTCTGCAAAGCAGTTGTTTATTGTTCCGTTTCCGGCAATGCCACTTAAATTATAATTTCCTCTTATGCTTCCTTTTACGGAGCTATTTTCAATAAAAACCCGACTGCCTTCATTGTCTCCAGCTATGCCACCAACATTTATACCTGTGCCGATTATATTTATTTCTGCATGGCTGTTGCTGATAGCGTTTTTATTATCTCCAGCTATGCCGCCAATGTATTGACCGCCATTGCTGTTTATATTTGCCTTTGCGTAGCTATTTCTGATTGGTCCCCAATTTCTTCCAACTAAGCCGCCTACATTTCTGCTAGTGCTGTATATATCTATTTCTGCATGGCAGTTGTC
>WRMM01000302.1 GCA_009777135.1 Candidatus Fibrimonadales bacterium | reverse complement strand
AAAGGAGCAACCAAAGTAGATGCCTCCGCAAACGATTTAGCAAAAATGGCTGACCACCTGCGAGAGGTTATGGGCAAATTTAAGGTATAGTAAGCACATAGCTTCCCAGCAAAATAACCTCTGCCATTGCTTCCAGCTCTTTCAAAGCCAGCTCCACAGGTTTTTGCAAAGGATTGCCAGCTAAATCTGCGTAAAAAACATATTCCCAAGGGCAGCCGATTTTTGGGCGGCTTTCTATGCGGATTAAATCTACGTTTTGTTTTGCAAAGCAGCTTAGGCATGAATGCAAAGCGCCTGGCATATTTTTTTTCAAAAAGAATGCAATGGATGTTTTTGTGTGCAAAAACGCATCAACTGGAATAGGCTCTTTTTGGATGGCAAAAAATCTTGTTGAATTTGCGCCGGGAAAATTTGCAAGCGGTTCTTTTAAAACTTCCAATTTGTAAAATTCTGCCGAAAACGCAGAGGCAATGGCGCCAACTCCCTTTAACTGCTTTTTTGCAATTTCTTCTGCTGCGCCAGCAGTATCAAAAAAAGGCTTCTTTTTTATTTGCGGGTTTTGCTCAAAAAAACTGGAGCATTGCTCCAAAGCCTGCCAGTGCGAAATAACCTTTTCCAAGCTTTCCAGAGTTTCGCCTTTCAAGGCAACAAGGCAGTGGTCAATTTGCAATTTAAACTCGCTTATTATCGCTGATTTTAGTTTGAGCAGCAAATCATAATTTTCCCAAACAGAGCCTGCTGTGGAATTTTCCATTGGAATAACTCCATAATCTGCCCTGCCGCTTTGCACAGCCTTATGCAAATCTTCAAAAGTATCCACAGGAATAGTTTCCGCTTCTTTTCCGAATAAATGAATAGCCGCGCACTCGCTATACGCTCCATGCCTGCCCTGGAATGCAACTTTACTTTTCACTCTTCTTCCTCGCAAACCTCGCTTTTCCCTGCGATGGCGGAAATTCAAAGCTTATTTTCCCTTTATTGTTCATTTTAAGGAATGCATCAAAAAGACGGCGGGTTTTTGCAGAGCGAAAACCTTTTATCAACTCGGTTTTTTCACCGGAAAGCAAAGCTTTAATATGCTCAACGCTCAGCGCTTTGCCCAAAATATTCTTGGCAATGCGAAGCCCCGTGTCTTTGCCCTCCGCAAAACTCTGCGAAACAAAAGCGGTCATGGATTCATAAACCGGCGAATCGTCCACGGGCGAATTTCCTATTGGAGTTTGACCGCTAAAATCCAAACCTTCTTTGCCCTCTGCCGAAGACAAATCTTCAAAAACAAATTCAACCTTGTTTTTATCATTCAAAATCAAAGCCGCGCTAAATTCCCTGCCTTTTTTAGAGCGAAATCCAGTCAAGGGACCAAGCTTTTTCTTTTCCAAAAGCTCCGTAACTTCCGCAAGAGAAATATGCCTGCCTCCTAAAATTTTCCTTATTCTTATGCCGCTATCGGTTTCGTAATTGGAAACCGTCTCATGCACTTGTTCGCCAGCAGCCTCGGCTACTCCTTCTTTTTTTGTGTCGCTTTCCTTGAAATTCTTTATTTTATCAACCATTTGAGAAGTCAATCCCTCAATATCATGCATAAAATCATTTCTGGAAACCTTGCCTTTTTCCATCAAACCAAGCTTGTATTCCCACTCGCCGGTAAGCTCTGGGCTTGTAAGGTTTTCAATTTGCATGGAAACAGCCATATTTATCAAATCAAAAGCCTTTCCTGTTGGCAAAAGCTCTTTGCCTTCTCTGGTTAAATACTTGTCAGAAATCAGCTTTTCTATTGTTGCCGCTCTTGTTGCCGGAGTTCCCAAGCCACGCTCCTTCATTGCATCGCGAAGCTCCTCGTCTTCTATCAGCTTGCCTGCTCCTTCCATAGCAGAAAGCAACGTGCTTTCTGTGTAGCGTGCTGGAGGTTTTGTGGCATCTTCTGCAATCTCTATTTCTTTCGCAAGCGGTTTTGCATCTGGCGAAGAGAGTTTTGGCATAGCATCTTCTTCGTCTTCGCTTTTGCCATAAACTGCCTTCCAGCCTGGGTTTTTCAAGATTTTGCCTTCAGAAACAAATGTTTCAGCTTCTACTATTGTAGTGCGAATTGTGTGCAAATATTCAGCGGACGGGTAAAAAACGGCAACGAATCTCTGGCAGATTAAATCAAAAATTTTGCGTTCCGGTTCGCTAAGCGAGCCTGGGGTATTGCCTGTTGGAATTATTGCGTGGTGGTCGCTCACCTTTGCGGTGTTGAAAATTCTTGGGTCTTTGCGCACATAATTGTTTTTAATGGCAAACTCTGCATGCTTTGCAATGCCGCCAGTCAAAGATTCCATGGTTCTTTTCACGGTTCCAACATAATCGTCTGGCAAAAATTTGCTGTCGGTTCTGGGGTATGTAACCAGTTTGTGCCGCTCATAAAGGGCCTGCGCAATTTGCAAAGTGGTTTTGGCAGAAAATCCAAAACGTCCGTTTGCGTCTCTTTGCAAAAAAGTCAAGTCGTAGAGCGGCGGGCATTTTTGAAAAACCTGCTTGGATTCTTCCTCAACGCTCCCCTGCTTTCCTTCGCATTTCTGCAAAATAGCCTCAGCATCTTCTTTTACCCAAATTTTTTGATTATTTTCCTTTGTCCACTTGCCAAAATAATGCTCGCTTTCATCTTCAAATTTTGCTTTTAATGTCCAAAAAGCCTGTGAAACAAATGCCATTCGGCTTTCTTCGCGCTTCACAATCAAAGCAAGCGTTGGCGTTTGCACTCTGCCGCAGGGAGTCAATTGAAATCCCCCGAATCTGCTGTTATACGCCGTTAATCCGCGAGAGCCGTTTATGCCAACAAGCCAATCTGCCTCGGAGCGTGAGAGAGCCGCCGCCTGCAGGTTCTTCATTTCTTCGTTTGAGCGCAAATTTTCAAAAGCATCTTTTATTGCCGCCTGTGTCATGCTTTGCATCCAGAGTCTTTTTATTTCTTTGCCAGAAACGGCTTTTTTCTGCTCGTGCTCCAATATGTAATAAAATATGAGTTCGCCCTCGCGGCCTGCATCGCAGGCATTTATTATTGTGTCTATATCTTTG
>WRMM01000301.1 GCA_009777135.1 Candidatus Fibrimonadales bacterium | reverse complement strand
GATATTATAGCCGCTTTGACATACTTTTTTATTTTTCGCTAGGCACCAGAAACGCCAGCTATACTGATGAAACCCTGCTCCGCGTTGGCCCTTTTTCAAATGATTGCCTAGAAAAGGCAGAACAGCTTATTGCGCGCATGCTCATTGAAAAAGACAAGATTTTTAACATTGAAGAAGAATTGGTTGGCAATGAAGGAGACAAACCTCTCAGCGAGGGTAATCTTGAAGAAGGCGAGTTCGCCAAGCAAGCAAAATCCATGGTCGTTGAAACAGCAAAAAAAATGAAAGCCGAGGGAGTGCCCATAGAAGTTATATGCAAAACTTTGAATCTGAGCGAGGTGGAGTTTAATCAATAGTCATTTATTCAATGCGGCAATTGAAACTTTTCTGACCCCTGCCAAAGTGCAGGCATCTATTACCGAAACCAATTTTTCTGTGATGGCATCTTTGTCTGCAATCAGCACGGCTTCGCGTTCTGGATTTTTTGCCAAAATACCCCTGAGAATATCGCTTAAACCTGCTAAATCAACCTGCCGCTCGTCTATATGAAGTGTACCGTCTCTGGTTATGGCTATTAAGATGTTCTCTTTTTCAAGCTGGCTTGCGGTTTGCGCCTGCGGTTTGCTAACTTCAACACCGGTTTCTCTTGTGAAAGTGCTTGTGACCACAAAAAATATCAGCAAAATAAATACCATGTCCATTAAAGGGCCAATATCTATGGTAGCCTCTCTTCGCTGGCTGGGATTTAAATTCAAAAAATCAACGCTATTTTGCATGTTTCCCCGCTAGTCTGTTGTTCAGCAAAAGCAAGGGAAATGCTATAACCAGCCCGCTTTGCGTTGTTATTAAAGCCTCCGAAATGCCGTCTGCCATAAGCACAGGGTTTTGGTTTCCATAAATAGTTATAACTTCAAATGTTTTGACCATGCCCGTAACTGTGCCCAAAAGCCCCAAAAGCGGCGCAATTTTGGCCATAATCCCCGCCATGTGCAAAGCCTTGTGTACCGGCATTGCCCCAGAAAACCCGCAATATAGGTAATAAAAGCCAAAAGCCCCAACCAGCAAAATAGGCATCATAACAGCTCCCCCTGCAAGGGCCGTGCCATAAAGCTCGTCTGCAATGACATTAAACATGTGGGAAATATAGAAAAAAACTTGACATTTCGTTTTTTTTTTACTATATTTACTCTCTCATTAACCCAAAAGGATACCTAAAATGTATTCAATAGTTGAAACAGGCGGTTTTCAATACCGAGCCGAAGTCGGAAAAACCTTAAAGGTTCCGAGCGTTGCCGAGGCAGCGGTAGGCTCGAATTTGGAACTCAAGTCCGTATTGCTGTTCGCCGATGGCGAAAATATAAGCGTAGGCACCCCTGTCTTGGAAAAAGCTTCCGTTAAGGTCGAAGTTCTTTCTCACGATAAAGCCGACAAGGTTTTAATTGTAAAAAAGAAACGCCGTACTCGCTACGAGCGTCGCCTCGGACATCGCCAGGGCTACACAGAGGTGCTTGTAACCGAAATCAGCGTTGCTGGCAAAAGCGCTAAAATAGACCCGCAGGCAGCGGTTCGCCAGCGTGCTCGCATAGCAGCCCTTGCAAAGCAAAAAGAACAGGGCAAGCCGCTAACCCGCAAAGAAAAAATTGCGGCAGACATTGCGGCAGGCAAAACGCCAAAGCCGGTTCGCAAAAAGAAATTCCTTAAAACCGCCTCCAAGGAGGGATAATCAATGGCACACAAGAAAGGTCAAGGTTCAGTCCGCAATGGTCGCGATTCAAAATCAAAACGCTTGGGCGTTAAAAAGTTTGGCGGCGAAAAAGTAATAGCTGGCAACATTTTAGTTCGCCAGCGCGGCACCAAATTCCACAAAGGCAACAATGTAGGCATAGGCGTAGATCACACTCTTTTTGCGTTGATAGACGGCTATGTGAAATTTGAGCATTTGGATAAGAGAAGGCAGAAGATTAGCGTTTATTCGGAAAGGTGATTTATTAGCGCATAGCTTTGTTAAGTCCATCAGAAAAAATCTATATTAACTTCAATGCCTCGCATAGTCCAACATCCTGAAAGAACGCTTTGGGTACAAGCCTATGTGCCCGAAGCTATACGTGGTTTATATACAACCCTTAGGCATTTTTTGCGCGGGCTTTTGAAATACGAAACTCTGCCAACCATTCCATACCCAGACATTAAACCCCCCATTCCAGATAGCTACAGGAGCAAGCATCGCTTGTTGAAACGGGCCGATGGCAGCCCTCGTTGCGTAGCTTGCGGAATGTGCGCAGCAGCCTGCCCTGCACGTTGCATTAGGGTAGAAGCGGGTGAATCTCCTGATGGATTGGTTGAAAAAAGAGCAATTAGCTTTGAAATAGACCATTTGGTATGTGTATTCTGCGGGCTTTGCGTAGAAGCTTGCCCTGCTGACGCTATAAGAATGGATACGGAAAAAACCTCCTTTGTCCACGATAGTCGCCAAAAATTTTTGACAGATATGGGAAATTTACTGAAATAATTTACTATATTCTTATATCTAACGATAATAGGAGCTTATAATGGCGAAAATTCTAGTTGTTTTATTAGTTTTTTCTTGTTTTTCCTTTGCTATGAACGAGGCGGCAATAAGAAAGGAAGCAATAGCGACAATAGAGAAAGGAATTCAAAGAAATTGCACAGGCTCATGTAGGGCCAAGCATCTTTCTGAAGAAAATATTCAAAAAGAAATGAAAAGGATTACTGCAGAAAAAGAAACTGCTGCCAAAGTCGCTGAGGAAGCTGTTGCCAAAAAAGTCGAAGAGGAAGCTGCTGTAGCCGAAGTCGCCAAAAAAGTTGCTGAAGAAGCTGCAGCCAAGCAGGTTGCCGATGAAGCTGCTGCTTGGAAAGTCGCTGAAGAAATCGCTGCAAAAAAAGTTTCAGAAGAAGAAGCAGCCAAGCAAGCCGCTGAGCAAGTCCACTTAGATTCCCTTGCTGCCGTCGAGGAAGCTGCTAAGCAACAAGCCGCTGAGCAAGTCCACTTAGATTCCCTTGCTGCCGTCGAGGAAGCTGCTAAGCAACAAGCCGCTGAGCA
>WRMM01000300.1 GCA_009777135.1 Candidatus Fibrimonadales bacterium | reverse complement strand
GTCTCTAATCATAAAACACCTCTTTTTTATGGGTTGTATCTGAAAAATAATATATATCTAAAACATTTCCATTATCATTGATTCTCACTATTTATTCTTCTTTTTATGCCTTATCGTCAAAAGCCATTGATTTTCAGGGAGTGTCAATGATCCTCAAATATTGCAGGCAATGTCATTTACTGTTTCCCCCCAGCCAGAAAATTAATTTATGAAAAGCAGCGTTAGGTCTTGATAGTGGTATCCTCAATTACTTTTTCACTACCGCAATAAGGACAAGAGAGCAAACCGAGTAGATTTTTAAACTTATTCAATAGGTCATTTCTGGATTTAAAAAAAATTTCATTGCATTTAAGACAACGATAGGCAATATTCATTCCCGTTACCATAGGGCTCTCCTTGGTTTTTTTCTGAGAGTTTCATTTACGAATGGTTAGGAAATGCCTATACCATACAACTTCAAGTGGTTGCACTAAAGTAGTTAAATTAGGTTGTAGTCGTATTCCTTTTGTAGCTTCAAAGCATTTGACAAGTGTATGCAATTTTCTTTATTCCCAACCCTACGATTTAATTTAATACAAATTTCTAAATTCCGTATAACAAAGATGTGTTCCGACATAAATTGCCGGAACACACCCTCAAATGCGTCTGCCACATTGCACCAAAGTGGTCGTGTAGCATAAATCTCACAAAGATTGTCCTGTTGAAGATGGATACAAATACCTGATCCATCGTCAAAACGTCGTAACTGCTCTACACTCCCGATACTACGGCAACATTGACCACAACGAACACACGGGAATGATGATTGCATAGTTTAAACAGTGATACCCTGCTCATTCAGCGCAGAAAGAGATGAATCTACAACCTGAGTTACGGTTGCCGAATCCAAATCTGTTTCTGCCGGGCTACCGTCATAATTAGTTTTGGTAACCTTGAGAAGGGGAGTGTTGATCATTTTGTTCAAAATTGCAACGATGAAGATATTATTCTCAACTAGAAGTTGCTCATCATCGTTATATACATTCCAGTCCGTTTCCCGTTCAACGAGTTGGATAAGCCTAATGACGTTTGTATCATATACTCGGTGAACCTTTGTTATGGCTGAGTCCAACTTATAGGCAGTATCGCGAATCCTAGATAGATAACTAAGAGTTCTATCGATTTCCTCCTCATTTCTTAACATGCTTGAGTAAGCTTCCTCTGCCTTTTCCTTGATTTTCGCGCCAGTGACTGCAAAAATTGCCCCGCCAACTAAGAGACCCACGCCCAAAGTTGATGCTCCAAGGATAGTTGTGCCCAAAGCTACCCCTCCGCCACCTGCAGCCAGAGTACCTCCACCTAGAACTGCAAGAGTTGCTTTTGTTGCTGCTGCTCCAGAAAGCGAAGCAATAGCTGTTCCAGTTGAAGCGGTGCCTAGTGCCATAACTGCTGCAGTCGTTCCTGCGGCTGCAGCAGTCCCAAAAACTGCTCCAGCCGCTCCTCCAGCAGCAGCACCAAGAAATGCACCCGCTGCAACTGACATAGCGTGAATTTCTTTATAACTAAATGGAGGAATGTTTGCGTTGAACTTCCTTGCAGAGAAATCTGGCCTGTTCTTTATTTTCTCAAAGGCATTTGAAAAACGCTCAAAATCCTTGGCAACTGTCATTTGAGTTTTGCCAAGGGTTTCCATCCTGTTTCTGGTTTCTTCCTCACCATCTTTGAAAGCGGCGAGATTCCTTTCATTTCTGTTTTTTGCAGCATCCAACCTATCGCTGGCCTTCTTGGTATCAATCCCTCCCTTTACCCCTGCACCAATACCTGCTGCCGCTGCCGCTGCTGCTAATCCCCCTATAATAAACGGTAATGGCATGATGTAAGACTCCTTTCTGTTTTTGAAAATGCTAATCAAGCATCAAAACGCAACCTCAAACTCTTATTTTTCATAAACTCGTCTAGCGAGCAGTCACCCCAAGGCATTGAAACGCCAATCTTCTTTGCAGCTTGCTTGAGCATAGTATTCAAGTCACGGTCATTATCTATGCTTTCAAGACGTAGTGCTAGATCGTAATACAGTGTAGTCTCTTTTTCAAATTTTGCGATATCCAATTCCTTGAGTTTTGCAGCATATTCCGCGAACAGTTGAGCTTGTCGTTTATATGCAGCAATAGTTTGATCTATTTGTTTAGTAAGGAAGCCATCAAAGGGATCACTGTCTAAATAGTGCAACAAACTAACGGTCAAAAAACCTGTGCAAAGGGTTCCAGCAAAAACAGACACAATATCCACAACAGTACCCCCCAACCCAGGAATGGCTGCAATATGGGGAGTCAATGCCTTATTCACTGCTTCTTGGACAACTGTACCAATAACAACACTTGCACCAGTGGCGATGATTTTCAAAGCTGCCATCATACGCTCTGAAAAAGGAAGGTTGTCTGGATTATAGATAAGTATTTTGGCAGCTTCTACGATAGAAGCCCATGTTTGCCGGATAACACGGACAACGTTTTTGGCGGTAGTGAAGAATATATTGCATAGTGTCGTTGAAAGTGATGAAAGAACACCTGAAATTGCCCCTTCACCAAATTTATCTATTAATATTTTAAAATTATTTTTCGCGTTTATAAAACCACGCTTAATGCCTTCTGCTATGGCCTTTAGCTTTGCCTCAAAGCTATCAGCAGCTTCTGCCAAAGCATCTTTAACGGCAAACCACACTTCTGTCATAATAAATCCTAGTGTTTGCCGTAACCCCATCTTCACCCCGGTATTTGCAGCCGCAATGCCAGTATCCTGCCAGAAACCTGGATTTTCGAATGGGCTTAGATAACATGCTTTCGTTATCTTCGCTTCGTAACTTTTTTTAGAATTATTGTAATGCTCCATCATTTTATTTTTGGTCTCTTCTGGAAGGTCTGGATTCGCTTCGATAAAACCTGGAATCTCGCTGTCGTCTATTGAAGCGTATGGATTACTTCCTCGAATTTTTTTTGTATGCTGACCCATATCGTTATTGAGTTTAGCATTTGTAAATTTAAGATTCTCTGGTGAATTCGCTAAATCTACCCCACTTAGCCCTGCAAGGACTCGTCCGGG
>WRMM01000299.1 GCA_009777135.1 Candidatus Fibrimonadales bacterium | reverse complement strand
GCAAAAGGTCAAAAGGGCGTGTTTCCAAGCCTGTTTTTTGCAGTATTTCGGAAATGCGGGCAGCGCCAGCCTTGCCTGCAGCATCGTTGTCCAGGCATAATATGATTTTTTTATTGGCAAAAAGATTCGCCCATTCCGGTTTAAATGAATTTGAACCTGGAATGCCAACCGCGCTGAACCCGCGCCCCAAAAGAGTCAAGGTATCTATTGCGCCCTCGCATAAATAAATCGTTCCGGGCTTTCCGTCCAAAGCCTCTTTATTGTATGGAAACGGAATTGGTCCTTGAAAATTAAGCTCCTTGGGCTGAATGTTTTTATCTATTGCCCTAGCTTGAAAAAAGAAAGGGCGGCGTTTTTCATCAATGTATGGAATAATCAGCGGATGCCTGCCATAGCGCAATTTCCCGTAGCTGTTGAACAAACCGGCAGATTGCAAATCTTCCAAAGAATGCTTTGCAAGCATTTTTCTGCTCACGCTGTCGTAATCATCTATAATTCGCAAAAGAACTTTGTCCCAAACGGGTTTGTAAATGCCTCTTTTTGCAAGCCACCAGCCCGCCGCACTGTTTGGCGGTATTGGAGAAAGCTGGCTGAGAAAATCAAAAATTACTTTTTCCTTGAAAAATTTTGGGCGTTCTTCTGCTTTTTGCTCGCCTTGAACGCTTTTTCTCAAAACAAATTTTTTATCTCTTATTATAGAGGGCGCATCGCCTTTCAGCCATTTCACTGCTTCTAAAAAAGGCACTCCGAGCGCAAGCTGCACAAGAGAAATCACGTCGCCTTTAACATTATCGCACACAAAACAGCGAAAATATCCCTTTTCTTCATTAATGCTAACAGAAGGCGTTCTGTCTCCATGAGCATGGCGTTCGGGAAAAATACAGCGAAAACGCCCTCTTGCCACATTCAGCCCAAGCCTTTGAGCCACAACGGTTATAGAAAGCTCCGATTTTAACCTCTTTATTTCGCTCTCGTTTGCCACGTTTTAAATGTAGAATTTACTCTGCTAGGGTTTAGGGTATGGGGTTTGGGGTTTGGGGAATTTTACAAAAAACTGCTTAAATTCGCTAAAAAGGGCATGTTTTTGCATTGCCCATACCCTATACCCCAAACCCCATACCCAAATATTTACTAAATTCTCTCCATGCAAAATTTAATTCTTGAATTCGCAAACGGCGTTTCGCTTAGATATGGCGAAAATTCGCATCAACAGGCAATGTTTTATAAAGACCCGAATTGCGCGGAAGCAAGTTTGGCAACAGCTGAGCAGTTGCATGGCAAAGAGCTTTCTTACAACAACATTGTAGATGCCGATGCCGCTCTTGAAATGATTCGCGAATTTTCGGAGTCAAATGCGGTGGCTATAATTAAGCACTTGAACCCTTGCGGGCTTGCTACCGGAGCTAATTTGGCTGAGGCTTTCAATGCGGCTTGGGAAGGCGACCCTGTGAGCGCGTTTGGCTCGGTTATTGCGGTTAGCAGAAAAGTTGATTTGAAAACTGCGGAGTTGCTAAAGGGCAGGTTTGTTGAAATTCTGCTTGCTCCGGATTTTGATGCGGATGCTTTAGAGTTTTTGAGAAATAAATCCAAGGATATTCGCTTGCTAAAGGTTGGAGAAATTAAACCTGCTAAAGCTGACAAAGTGTATAAGCACGTGATTGGCGGAATGCTTGTTCAAGACAGGGATGTTGAGGCTTGGGAAAAATTTGAATGCATGACCAAAGCGCAATTCCCAGAAGGAAAAATGAAGCTTGCAAAGTTTTCATGGCTTGTTTGCAAACACACAAAATCCAATGCAATAGTTATGTGCCATGAGTACAAACCGGATTATTTTATGATTTTAGGCTTGGGGCCAGGGCAGCCAAACCGCATAGATTCAAATTTGAGGCTTTGCCAGCCAAGGGCAGCCGATAATATAAAGCGCATGAATTTACCGGAAAGCACATGGGGTGAACTGGTTATGGCTTCCGATGCTTTTTTCCCTTTTGCAGACAACATAGACGCTTCAAATTCCGCTGGGATTAAATATATAATTCAACCCGGAGGCTCAAAAAAAGACAATGAAGTTATAGAAGCCTGCGATAAATTCGGAATTGCAATGGCATTCACAGGAATGCGGCATTTTAGGCATTAGCTCAAAATCAAACATGCACCGCCACACCCGTAGCCAATCTAACATCCGTCACGCAGCCATTTATAGCAGCGGCAGCTACCATTGCCGGGCTCATTAGCAGGGTACGGCCTGTTGGGCTGCCTTGCCTGCCTTTGAAGTTTCTGTTGCTGGAACTTGCGCTGATTTGCCTGCCTTGCAATTTGTCTGGGTTCATTGCCAAACAAAGGGAACAGCCCGCTTCGCGCCATTCCGCTCCTGCTTCGGTGAAAATTTTGTCTAAGCCTAGGGCCTCAGCCTCTTTTTTGATTTTTTGCGAACCAGGCACAATCCAGCACTTTACTTTTGGGTTTACTTTTTTGCCTTTCAAAATCTCAGCGGCATCCTTTAAGTCCCCAAGCCTTCCATTTGTGCAGCTGCCTACAAAAGCTATGTCTATTGGCACCCCTGCTATCGGAGTTCCGCCTTTGAAATCCATGTAATCGTAGGCTTCGCCTGTGCCCAGCGGAATGTTTTCGTTTACCATAACGCTTTGCTCAGGGGTTATTCCCCAAGTTACAAAGGGCGCAAGCTGAGAGCAGTCAATTTCTACCTCATCATCGTATGAGGCATCGGGGTCGCTGGCAACGCTTTTCCAATACTCAACCGCTTTGTTCCAGGCTTCGCCTTTTGGCGCATAGGGTTTGTCTTTTAAAAAGTCAAAGGTTTTTTGGTCCGGATTGCAGTAGCCAACTCTTGCGCCACCTTCAATGGCTAGGTTGCACAAGGTCATTCTGCCTTCCATGTCCATAGCCTCAACCGCAGGTCCCGTAAATTCGTAGGCATAGCCAACGCCCCCGTTAACTCCCAGTTTGTTTATGTAGGCAAGCGCGGCATCTTTTGGAAAAACGCCTTTTTTTAGGCTTCCTGTAAATTTAATTCTGCGAACTTTCAAAGGACTCATAGCTAAAGTCTGCGTTGCAAGCACATC
>WRMM01000298.1 GCA_009777135.1 Candidatus Fibrimonadales bacterium | reverse complement strand
CATTGGGGTGGCAAACATTTGACAAAAAATTATGGCAACGCAATTACTGGGAACACATTATCCGACATGAACAATCGTATCAACGTATTGCAAATTACATTATTAATAATCCGGCAAATTGGAAAAACGACAAATTTTATATAAGATAACAGGTGAGAGTGTTAAATACTTTCTGAGGGCAATAGTTGGGCAGTAGTTGGGCAATAGCTCACTTCTTCTGCCTATTCAAAGTCTCCCTGTCCCTCAAAAGCTGGCGGTCGTTGGGAAATTCGGCAAGCCCTTCGTTTATGATGCGTTCGGCTTCGGCAAAGTTTTTTTTGTTCCATGCCGCAGCAAAACGATTGTGAAAATCTATTGCCCGATTATTGCGGTATAACCTTAGAGTTTGTTCCAATTCACGGTTAGAACCGAATTGTGCGATAGCGTTTTCAACATAATTAATTGCCGCAAGCCAGTCCTGCTCAGGCGGGCCGGAAAGAATTGATGCGGTTTTTTGAATTGCAAACGTTAAAAGTTCACTTGCCCGTTTGTCGCTGATTTTGCTGTTTGTTTGGGCTTCTATAATAGCTGCGACAACTCTGTTGCTGTCTGTAATGCTGCCAATTCTGTTGACAATATTTACTAATTCTGCATCTACAAGTATATTGTCAAGTCGTGAATAATTGGCGGAACTTAAAATATGTTCTTGGCTGTCTAAAAAATTTCTTGCTTCTATTATTTGGCTTGCTTTTAAAAATTTGCCTATGCGATTATTTACAGCGGCAAAAATAATTTCTTGCCAGCGGTTTTCTTCGGGATATTTCGGCGAGGCAAAAGCGACCCAACTGAGACAGTCCTCCTCTCTTCCTGATTTCAACAGAAATATACCGTAATTGAAAAGCCGATTCAAAACGTCCTGGTAGGGAGAATCAAAAAATGATGCGCCGGAATAAGCGTCTTTGTCAGCTATTATATCACCGGTGAGCAGGGCAGCCCGATCTACAGCCAGCGGGACTGCCTCGCCAAAACGTTTTGCGGCTTCAAATTCTGAAACTCGATTTCGGAGAATTATAGAAACAAGCTCTATTGGCGTAATTGTCTGACGGTCGCGATAGTTTTTCGGCGGCACATAGGCAAAACCCGTCACTCTGCCGAATTGATCGTGAAACTCCTTGCGATTACCCGGATCAAAACCGTACAGGTTGGTAGTTTCTACATCGATACTTTTACCATCGATATAAACCGATACAAAGGCGTGAACTTTAGTTTCCACCCCGACAGCATTCAGTCCGGCAGATTTGCAGAGAATTAAATATAACACTGATGATGATACGCAATTAAATCTACCGTTTGAAAGCAAGGCGTCAACTCTACTTTGATTGGCTGAATACGATTTGAGTAAATTTTTATGCATATAATCAAGAATGAATTCAGCCTTTTCTTTGTCGGTTGCAGGGAGCTTGGATGATGTTTTTATTGCTTCGGCAATTTTACGTATTTGTTCAAGACCGGAGGCCGTTGTATCCCCGGATGCCCAAAGGCTGATTTCTGCCAATTCAATCCAGGAGTAATTGTAGTTTTCGGGCTTGTGAAAATCCAGCGCTTTGGGGTCAGGCTCAATCCTTGGAAAGGCTTCTATTTTGTTTGCAGAATTTTGGGCAAAACCCGGCGTCTGGAGAAGCAGGAACATCAATAAAATAAGAAAAAAGTTAATTGTCGGTTTCATTTTAAATCCTTTTTTATACACAAAGAAATACGTCAAATTGTATTTTCAAGTAATTTTTAGGAATTTCCGGGATTTAGTTGCTTTAGAAAACTTCTGCGGCGTTTAATGCTTCAAAGAATTTCACGGATTTTCTTTCTGATTATTGCCATTTCTTCAATTAGTATTTTTTCAACTTTTCCGGGATAGCTGTCGTCAATATAATTCGATTCTGATGTGTAGAACAAATAAGATGGGGGTATGGATAAAGTCACGGCAACATTGGCAATAAGTTCAGGCGATGCAAACTTCATGCCTGTTTCCAATTTTGCCAAATGGTTAGCGCTTATATTCAGTTTTTCAGCAAATTCTTCCTGAGTCATGCCGTGCTTCTTTCTCTGAAGCTTAAGATTTTCTCCAAAAATACGCTTAATATCCATTCTATAGCCTTTAATGGTTTTTTACTGAGTATAGACATAAATGCCACAAGAAAGAATGGCCTATAAGTGATATTTTCTTCGATTTTATAGACTATTAGAGTAATTTTTTGTTGACTTAACCCGTGATATTGCACTAATAGTCCATAAAATTTGATTTTTTTGCCATAAAAAAGTATTTTAGAGGAAAATACAAAATGACGAAATTTTTTTGTAAAAATTGCGGCTCCAGTGCGACAAGTATTGCAGCCTTGACAAGCCGCCTGTGTACGAGGCATCCAAATGGAGCCAATAAAGGAAAATGTTCTCCGGCAATGTAACTAAGCGTAATATTACACAAGAAAACAAAAAAATTAAAAAAAGAGGAATTATATGAAAAACAAATTATCCGCCTTAAAAAGACTTGTAATGAAGTCAAAAATATCGATTATAGCGGCAACGATTTTGTTTGCAGCTTTTGGGGGAAGCGTTTTTGCCCAAGCTGCCAAATTCAATCCTGATTACCCAATAGCAAATTGGGGAACAGCGACTTACATGGCTCTCGGTTATCAACTGCCAACTGCGACCGCCAGACAGTTATTCTATGATGCAAAAAATCTAAGAAACGACAGCGAAATAAAAACAAAACTTGAGGGGAGAAATATAAGCGCGAATGGAGTTATGACCACACAATTTCTTTCTACTATAACAAATAAAGATGGTAAAAAATCAATAAGAATGAAGGTTTCAGTCAAAAGCGATTCATTTAGCGAGCGTAATACCATTGTTGCTCTTACAGCATCAATTTTGACTACCGGACAGAAATTTGAATATGAAGACAATCGGGCTTTGGGAGGATTTGTCGCTTTATACACTCAGTTCTACGATAGCAGAAAAATGTTTCCAAAATTTCATGCCGAAAGAGATAAACAGCAAGCGGAAAGACGGGCGGCAGATGAAAAACAATGGGCGGAACAAGATGCTGA
>WRMM01000297.1 GCA_009777135.1 Candidatus Fibrimonadales bacterium | reverse complement strand
TTGCAAGCCTTAAAAAAAATGAAATTCTAAAACTGCAAGGTATTGCCATTGACAGCAAGCCGACTGTCACGGGAATTATGATATTTGGCAAATATCCGCAAGGGTTCTTCCCGCAGCTTGCTATTACAGCCATAGTAGTAAAGAGTTTAGAGACATTTGATTTTGGCAGTGAAGAACGGTTCATTGACAACCAAAGAATAGAAGGAACTATTCCCGAAATGCTAAATGCCGCCATCGCTTTTGTTCGCCGTAATATGAAAATTGCAACGGTGATAGACGGCAAAACCGCAAAAAGAGCCGACAAAGAAGAGTTTCCGTTAGTTGCCGTTCGCGAGATTGTTTTAAATGCCCTTGTTCACAGGGATTATAGCAATTACACAAACAGCAGCCCAATCCGCTTAGTTGTCTATCCCAATAGAATAGAGGTTGAAAATCCAGGCGGTTTGTATGGCAGGCTCACAGTGGACAGGCTTGGCAAAGCCGCAGGCGACACCCGAAATACATTCATTGCGAATATATTGGAAGTTTCAATTGACAATGAAAATAGGTTCAGTGGCATTCCCACTATAAGAAAAACAATGAAAGACAATGGCTTGCCAGAACCTAAATTTGAAAGCGCAAGGGGCGTGTTCAAAGCTACATTGTACAATGGTTCACATATTCAAAAAGAACGGATAAGTGATACGGCAATATTGGATTTCTGTAAAACGCCAAGAACGCGAAATGAAATGTCAAGCTATTTTGGAATATCGTCTATTTCTTATTTGGTCAAGAATTATTTGATACCGCTTGCGGATAAAGGCTTGTTGAAGCTAACTTTGCCAAACACGCCAAAAAGCAAGAATCAGAAATATTATAAGGCGTGATTTTTTGCATTGCCCACTCCCCAGCAAAGTAAATCTGCCATTTTTCTATATTCCCCCTAATGGCTATTGCTGGCACAAAATTGGCTCAGTGCAACTAGCCTAGACCCTCGGCTAGTGGCTATATGCCTATAATTGAAAGGGTAAAGCAAACTTTCAAACGGAAAAAAATGAAAAAAGACAGCGATAATCAAATAATTATTTTTAAGACCGAAGACGAAAAGGTATCGGTAGATGTGCGCTTTGAAAATGAGACAGTTTGGCTGACGCAGGAGCAAATGGCGGCTCTGTTTGATAAGGCAAAATCAACCGTCAGCGAACATATAAAGCACATTTTTGAAGAAGGCGAACTTGATGAAAAAGTGGCTGTTCGGAATTTCCGAATCACCACTCAACATGGAGCAATAAAAGGTAAAACACAAGAAAGCCTCGTAAAACTTTACAATCTCGACGTGATTATTTCCGTGGGATACCGCGTTAAATCAATTCGCGGAACACAGTTTCGGCAGTGGGCTACCAAAAGGCTCAACGAGTATATCACAAAAGGCTTTACAATGGACGACGAACGCTTGAAGAATCTTGGCGGCGGCGGTTATTGGAAAGAACTTTTGCAAAGAATACGTGATATTCGCGCTTCCGAAAAGGTTTTTTATCGTCAAGTTTTGGATATTTACGCAACAAGTATTGATTATGACCCGAAGGCTGAAATCTCAATACTATTTTTCAAAAAGGTGCAAAACAAGATTCACTATGCAGTTCACGGGCAGACAGCGGCGGAAGTAATTTTCGACCGTGCGGACGCAGAAAAAGAATTTATGGGTTTGACGGTTTTCCCCGGCAGTCGTCCTTATCTGAAAGATGCTGTTATTGCCAAAAATTATTTGGACGAAAAAGAATTGCGGGCTTTGGGGCAAATCGTATCGGGATATTTGGATTTTGCGGAACGGCAGGCAGAACGGGAAAAGGCGATGACAATGAAAGATTGGGCAGGACATTTGGATAAAATTTTAACAATGAGCGGCGAAAAGCTTTTGATAGGCGCAGGCAGCGTTTCTCATGAACAAGCGA
Organism: Candidatus Fibrimonadales bacterium; assembly: GCA_009777135.1. Taxonomy (GTDB): domain Bacteria; phylum Fibrobacterota; class Fibrobacteria; order Fibrobacterales; family Fibrobacteraceae; genus Fibrimonas. The sequence continues at coordinate 1,173 of WRMM01000297.1, read as the reverse complement.
TTGAAAAAGCGACAGACGAATACAAAAAATATCAACAAAAAACACTAAGCGAAGTAGAAAAATCTTATTTGGACTCGCTGAAGCAGTTGAAAGAAAGCGAGAGAAAGTGGACGTAGAGAAAACCCTGTTTTACCTAACCATTGCTTACTATAGGATGCTGATTAATCCAAACTTAATGCTCTGGAACATGGGACATTTGCATAACCATTGTTAATTAGTGCCTACTGAATAATAGCGACATTTTCGTTATTGAATAACCTTGCGAGACTTTTTATATAAAAACTCTGAAAAAATGCGTTTCCAGAGATTGACATGGAAAAGCCTTTCCACGTATGAGTTAAAAAAGCCTAGTCAAGGTCTTTTTTGTCAGAGAACTTCAGATATTCAGCTAAAACTTGAGTTATTTTTGGATAAATTTCATTTATTTGTAAATTTGTTTAGATAAATTATGTGAAATTTTATATATTTAAGTTGAGGAGGTTTTATGACACAACAAGCCCTAATTGAACTCGTAAGACGAATTCAAAGAGAGAAATGCGAACACCAAAACATAGAGGTTAAATCTGCGTTTGGTGGAACGCCTACAAAGCTATATGACAGCCTATCAAGCTTCTCTAACCAAGATGGCGGTGGCATTATCATTTTTGGAATAAGCGAGGAAGACGATTTTGCAATCGTTGGAGTTCACAACGCTCAAAAGCTGCAAGACCAAGTTACCGAGCAATGCAAGCAAATGGCGCCTGAAATAAGACCAGTGTTTACCGCTTGCGAGATTGACGGCAAAATGATTGTTTCTTTGGAAATTCCCGAAATTAATGTTCACGACAAGCCTTGCTTTTATAAAGGCGCAGGCAGATTAAAAGGTTCTTATGTTCGCATTGGCGGCCAAGATATCCAAATGACCGAATACGAAGTTTACAGTTACGAGTCTTTTAAACAGCAAATATATGACGATTTGAAAACCGTTGAAAGAGCCAACATCGCAGACTTAGAGTCTATCGCGCTAGGCAATTTCATAATGAAACTGCAAACCGTAAAACCCAAGCTTGCAAGCCTTAAAAAAAATGAAATTCTAAAACTGCAAGGTATTGCCATTGACAGCAAGCCGACTGTCACGGGAATTATGATATTTGGCAAATATCCGCAAGGGTTCTTCCCGCAGCTTGCTATTAC
>WRMM01000296.1 GCA_009777135.1 Candidatus Fibrimonadales bacterium | reverse complement strand
TTTCTATGGATACTAAATTCGATGCTCTTTGCGGAATAACGCAAGAAGAATTGGAAAGCTATTTTGAATTGGAGATAAATGAACATTCCAAGAAATTTGACGGCAGAGAAAACTATTTAGCCAAATTAAAAAATTTTTACAATGGATATAAATTTGCGGAAAATGCAAAAGCTGTTTATAATCCGGTAAGCATTTTGAATCATTTCGGCGATGGAGAATTCAGAGTTTACTGGGCGGATACCGGCACTCCGAGTTTTTTGGCTAATTTCATAGACAGGAACGGTTCCGATATTGCCGATATTGAGAACATGGAGCTTACTGTGGCGGCTTTCGGAAAATACAACGAAGACGAAATGCTGCTTATTCCGCTAATGTACCAAGCAGGCTATTTGACAATCAAGGATTACAACGAACTTTCTATGAGGTATAAATTGAATTACCCCAACGTTGAAGTTCGCAGCAGTTTTGCGGAATTTCTTTCAAAGCAGTCTGGGCTTGACCTTATCAAAAGGGAATCTTATTTGAGCAAGCTTTTCAATGCCCTGCATTCATGCGATGTTGATGCCTTTATGGAAATAATAAAAATCTATATGCAGAGCGTAAAATTCGATTTGATAACAAAGATGACCGAATACTATTTTGAGTTTGCTTTCGCCAATATTCTGAACATGCTTGGCTTTAACTGCGAGATAGAGGTTCATTCTGCTGTAGGCAGCGTTGATGCTGTTGTTAAGTTGCAAAAGAATGTTTTTGTGATTGAGGCAAAGCTGGATAAGCCTGTGGAAGATGCTTTGAAGCAAATTGAAGAGAAAAAGTACTATGTTCCTTATCTGGAAAAGGGTTTAAACATATTCAAAATAGGCGTTGTATTTGGGACAGAGGAGAGGAATGTTAGAGAGTGGAAGGGTGTTAAATGCGATTGAGGAGAGTTTATGATTAAAATGATGCTTAAAAATTAATCCTCTCTTCTTCCACAACAAACGGGCGATTCATAACTAAACCCAAGCTTTGCAACATTCCGTAATAACTGGATCTGCCAGGTCCAAAATTACGAACTTTTTTCATAACCCTACCTAAACACCCAAAACTTATTCAAAACAAAATTCAACGGAACCGTTATGCAAAGCCCAAAAAATGGAGCAATATATTTGGAAATTCCTAGAACATCAACCAAAACATAAAGCAACGCGCTTCCTACAGCTAAACCGGAAAATGCGTAGGAAATTACCATGTAAAATGCAGAATTTACCGCTTTTCGGTTTTCTCTGTTTTCTTTAAAAACATGCTTGTTATTCCAATAAAAAGCGTTTATCATGCTAACCACAAAGGCTATCACATTGCTAAGCAAGTAATATAAACCAAGATATGTTAGAGCAACGTACACAAAATAGCTGATAAGCGTATTTGCAACGCCTACCAAACCAAATTTTAAAAATTGTTTACTAACTGCCTTTGCATGGTTTATAAACATCATTGCAATATAGAAATAAATTCTAGTAAACATCAATTCAAAATATGCTACCCTCAGGGCAAACTTATCTAAATTTTTGGTTATATACCTGATTTTTTGGCAAAATACAGCAAATATTCATTGCAACAAAGAGGGCAAAAAATTTTTTGCCCCTACAGCATTGATTGTGGACGGATTATTATTACGTTTATCCCGAATATGACAAATGCCGACACGAAAAAAAACAAATGATACGTCGTGTAGGGGCGAAAAATTTTTCGCCCAATATATCGATATCCACAGCAATACCGTTTACATACGGTAAAATCACGATTTAGATTAAAATTTAGATGCATTTGCCCTGATGCTAACCCCCGCATGGAAAACCCAAGCATCAACGCCCAAATTTTCAACGTCAAGCTTTTGGGGATAGCGAGGGTTCAGACTATTTGACAAGTGGTTGCAAGGCGTTGCGCAAGGTGGTTGTGAGCTAGCAGACTAAGGTTTACGTTTCCAAAAATTCCGCAGGGGTTAAAATAAAATTTTCCTGAGGATAATGCCTTTTATTTCCAGTAATCAAAAAAGAACCGCTCTGCTTTGCAGTATCGTAAAAAATCCTATCATCTTCATCAGACATTAGAAACAAGCTTGCCACTGGATTTATCAATTTTCCATATATAGTCAAATCTTTGAGAATTTTCAATATCTTTGTTTTATCAAAATGAAAATGCTCTCTGTTTAAAACCTCTTCGTACTCCTCGTAAATTATATTTGAATAAAATACATCTATCTTTCCGTCAAAAAATAAAGACACAGCTTTTGCTGGCACTCCGTTTCCATTTATCAAATATGATACTAAAACGTTAGTATCAAAAACAACTTTCTGCATATTTATTTCAAAGCCTTGCGTTCCGCTCTCTCTTTTCTGCATAAAGCTATTTCTGCATCTATTTCTTCCATAGTCATGTTGGAAGTTCCATTTATAGCAGATTGACTTTGCAAATCTTTTATAGCCCTTTTCGCATCCTCTCTAGGGTCAAAAGAAACAAGCGGAAGCACTATGATTTCTACCTGCGAATACCTCATTTCTTCTGGTATATCAACAATATGACATAGTTTTTCCGCTTCCAATATTTGTCTAACAGCTTGCATAAATGTAAATATAGAAAATATTTAATGCTAACCCCCCGCATAGAAAACCCAAGCGTCAACGCCAAAATTCTCAACGTCAAGCTTTTGGGGATAGCGAACAACCCCCAGCCACAAAAAAATTATTCATCCCAAACTGAAAATACCTATGCTCTATCTTTTCAAAACCAGATTTTGAAAAAATCTCCAATAAATCTTTTTGCCCTTTTTAGCGAATTTAAGCCGTTTTTTGTAAAATTCCCCAAACCCCATACCCTAAACCCAAACGACTTAATCAGCGTCCTAAGACTTTTACTATATTAATAAAATCAATCTTATAGGAGGTTCATTATGAGCAAACTTAAATTTTTACTCACAGCAAGTCTATTGCTTGCCGTGGCATTCACGTTTTCCTGTTCCGGCGATGATGGCAAGAATGGCAAAGATGGCACAAGCTGCACTGTTGAGCCAAAAACAAATGCAGCAGATGGTTTTGATGTTATTTGCGACGGTGAGAAGATAGGCGAATTGACCAACGGAGGCAAAGGAGACACG
>WRMM01000295.1 GCA_009777135.1 Candidatus Fibrimonadales bacterium | reverse complement strand
GTCGGCTTTGAAACATTATTCAATGTTTGGTAGTCGCTGTTTGTAATTTTCCCATTTTCTTTTGCATGCAAAACTATTCCAAAAGTTGGATGAAGCCTATACCAGTGGCTAACTGTTTTCGCATTGCGGTGAAAACCCATATACCTGCCTATGCATTCATATCAAGCGGACGAAATGACAATGAAAGAAACTTTGGTGATGTTGAAATAATTATTTGAGTAAAGAAGCTGTTATGGTAATATCAAAAAGTTTAGAGCAAGCCCCGCAAATAAGTATTATAAGCCGTATGGATCAAGTTAGTTTAGGATGAAAATTATCCAATCTTGCTTTTGTTTGCTCTAGCGATTGCTTTAGCTGTTCTTTCAACAACTTTTTTTCAGGAAGCTCCGTCATGTATTGAGCTACTTTTATTCCTGACTTGTCCAACCGCAACAATTCTATTTGTTCCCTGCTTCCCTCCGTGCAAAGAATTAAACCCAAAGGGGATTCTTCACCGTTTTCAGTTTCATTTTTTTCAAGCCATCTAAGATAAAGCTCCATCTGCCCTTTATAAGCAGCCTTAAAACGCCCTATCTTTAAATCAATGGCAATCAACCTGCGTAGTTTCCTATGGTAAAAAAGCAAATCCAAATAAAAATCCTGACCATTGTCAAGTAAAATTCACGCTGCAATCCATCTTTTAAAGGCAAAACTTCTATAAAATGCGACCAGCTCAATTCTGTCGCCAATGGCGACACAATTTCTAAATTTGTTCGCCAATGTGCCAATAAAGCAAAGTAGTTTCGCTGTTTGCTACTACAGCTACACGCATTCGCGCTTGCTCAATAATCTGCCGAATATCACGCAACAAATTATTGGATTTTGCCTTTAAAGATAAGGATTTATGCATAAAGGAATATATAGAAAATTTTTAGAGAAAAGCCTTAGATGCCAAAGTTTAATCAGCATCCTATCGCATAATTCCGAAACTCGGATTCCAGCGGCTAACTGTTTCCGCATTGCGATGAAAACCCACATACTTGCCTGTGCATTCATATCAAGCGGACGGAATGACAATGGAAGTATGATTTTTAAAGGCACTCTGTCTCTGGCGGAAATGCTTCCAAAAACTGAAGCAGCCCGTGAGTGGCTGCCCCATTCAAGCCCCGCAAACAAAAGCCAGACACCCCCTAAAGCTTCAAATGAAAATAAAAATATGCAAGTGTCCAAAAAGTGTCTAAACACTGTCTAAACACTTTTTAGACACTTCAAAACGGCGAATTCAAGCTAATTTAGCCGCTTTTCGCTTGGCACGACTTTTGCCATAATAGGAGCATGTTAAACAGCCAAATTAGGAGTATTTATGGCGCAGCATAAAATCAAGGCACAGTTATACGATAACGTGCTGACGGAAACCCCCAACGATTTCATAGCCAGGGTGGCCTCGGAAAAGTCGCTGGATATCAAAGACATCGCCAAGTCGGCGGCGAGCAGAGGCGGAGCGGATGTGTCGGCGGCGGCTATGGAGCATGCCGTAAATCTGTGGCTCAAGGAGATGGCGTATCTGCTTTGCGACGGCTTCGCCGTCAATACCGGATGGTTTATGGCGGCTCCCAAAATAAGGGGCATTTTTGACTCGCCTGCCGAGAAGTTCAACCCAAATAAACATGCGGTAAACTTTGACATTAGGCAGGGATTGCTGCTGAGGAAGGAACTTGCAGATGTTGAAATCAGCATAACGGGCGTGGCGGATGTCGCTGCTATTATCACGCAGGTGAGGGATGTCAAAACGGGCAGCGTTAACGATCTTATAACGCCGAACAGGAATTTGCGGATTAGCGGCAGCAAGCTGAGAATTGCCGGCGAGGCCGATAAGAATGGCGTTTGGTTTGTCAATGACCAAAGCAATGAACGGATAAAGGTTGAGCCTTCGGACATAGTCAACAACAATCCTTCGGAGCTGATTGTTGTTACTCCCGATTTGTCGGCTGGAATGTATAAATTGGAGGTTGTCACGCAGTTCAGCACAGGGAACAAGCTGCTGAACGAGCCTAGAACCGCAACTTTTGACAGGGTGCTGACTGCGGCGTAGCCGTGAAAGGCGTTTTCCCCGAGCGGGGAAGGGTGCTTTCCCAAGGTTGGGAAAGGTGCTTTCCCTGGGCGGGGAAGCTTTGGGGGAAGGGTTGTTTGGGGGTTTTTGTGAAAATAACGGGTTTGAAGTATCCGCAATTTGTCTAGCCTTGAAGTAATTTTATATATTCGGGTTATGGCTTGTGGGTGCAGGTTGTTGGCATTAAAATTTTTTCAGGGTTGTTTTAGTGTTTGTTTGAGTTTTGCCCTGTGAATGAAGGATAACTAGAGGTTATGGACGATAGGAAAATACAGATAGGCAATTATCAATGGACTTCTATAGAAGTTGTTGAAGAATTTACTGATGAAAAGTTAGAAGGTAGTTTTTTCTCTTGGGGAGAATTTTCAACTCCTACACGTTATATTGGATGTAATGGTAGCAGTTTGGCTATGAGAAAATGTACAATTATCTCTCAAATATTCATTGAATGTAATTTCGATTTTATTGATGCAAGCGATTCAATATTTATTGATTGCTTATTTGTTAATTGCTCATTTAAAAATGCAAATTTTCATAATGCAAATTTTATTGGGACTGCAATAATTCAAGATGGTATTTTGTCTGATAATGAAATGTTTAAAGGGGCTGGAATGTCTCAAATTAAGTTTAAAAAAAGTAATTCCAATAACTCCGTTCTATCTAAGTTAAATTTAGGAGGATGCGGTTTCAGACATTCTGTATTTGAAAATGTTATTATCAGTGAAGTATCAACAGAACACACTTCTTTTGAGAATGCATATTTTTCAAATTGCATCATTGATTGCTTTAATTTAAGAAAATCTGCCTGTAGAGGGATAATTGTTGATAATTGTAAAATAGGAAAATACTTTTCAAGTCTTGAAAAAGTGCTTGGAGGAATTGGCATTCTTCAAACGTTAAAGCAGTGCGACAATTTTGAATTAAATATTGGAGATCATAAAATTGACAAATTATCTGAATTATGGAAAATGCTAAAGGAAGTTTCTAATAATTTTGTTTCAGATGGAAGACTTTTTGAATTTATAAATATTATAAATTATCTTTATACAAAAAAACAAG
>WRMM01000294.1 GCA_009777135.1 Candidatus Fibrimonadales bacterium | reverse complement strand
ATCCTAAATCGGGAAAATCCTAAAATCGGGGGTATCGGGGTTCAGACAGTTGCCCAAATATACAACTTAAAAGGCAACCTGATTATGACCCAAACCATTATGCCAAACGAAACTCTGTCCCTATCTCACCTGCCAAAAGGCGTGTATTTGGTGAACATAGGCGGCAAGGTTTATAGGTTTGCGCATTGACATACATCCTTCCCAATCTGCTCCTTCAACGCCTCAACGCTCTCAAATTTAACTTCATCTCTAATCCGAGCGTTGAGTTCCGCATAAAGTTTTTTGCCGTATAAATCGCCGTCAAAATTCAGCAAATGAGCTTCCAAACAAATAGGTCTGTTTCCAAGCGATGGGCGATTGCCAATGTTTATAACCGCTCTGTGTTTTTGCCCGTCAAAAGATGCAAAACCAAAATACACTCCGTTTTTGGGCAGAAGTTTGTGCGCAGGCAAAGCTAAATTCGCCGTTGGAAAACCAAGCTGCCTGCCCAGCCCCAAGCCATGCTCAACAATGCCGCTGAGCGAGTAGTTTTGCCCTAGCATTGCGTTTGCCAAATCCACATTCCCGCTTTTAAGAGCCTCTCTTATGCGAGAAGAGCTAATGTTTATGCTGTTGTGCAAAACGGGGCTTATTTCGTAAATGGATAAATTGTTAAAATACGTTTTCAAGGTTTCTGCGCTGCCTTTGCCGCCTCGTCCAAATCTTTGATCCAAACCCATTACCCAGAGATTTGCTCCGTATTTTTTTATAACAAATTCCTCAACAAAAAAGCGGAACGGCATTGCGAATAAATCTTTGTCAAATTTTTGCAAAACAAGCGAAACGCCCAAGTTCTCAATCAATTCTTTTTTTTCTTCGCAAGAACTTAAAAGCTCTGGATGCCCGGGTTCCTGAATAACATGCCTTGTGTGCGGCTCAAAAGATATTGCCAGGGCTTGCATATCTCTTTTTTTTGCTTCTGTTTTTAAAGCCTCAAACAAGGCTCTGTGCCCCAGATGGCAGCCGTCAAAATTACCCAAAACAATGGCTGTCACCGGCAACTCCTCTAAAATAATCTGTGGCCGGCATCCTTTTTTTGCCCTCCGCCTGAATTTCTAAAATGGCTAAAACGCCATCGCCAGTACCTACAAAAACATTATCTTTTTGAATAGAAATTTCGCTAGGTTTCATTTCGGTATTTTTAAAAAAATTTGATTTGCGAATAAAAATTTTCTGCCCGTTCAAGGTTGTGTATGCGCCTGGCCATGGGGTAAATGCGCATAATCTTTTGTGAATTTGCAGAGCGCTCATGTTCCAATCTATTAAGCCGTCTTCTTTTTTCAATTTGGGGGCGGAGCTGGCTTTGGAATGGTCTTGCGGTATAGGGACAAAATTTTTAGTTTGCAGTTTTTGCAGAGCGGCATCCAATGCTTCGCAGCCTGGAGCTGCCATTTTTTTCAATATGGTTTCTGTTGTATCGTCTTGCTCAATTTTCAATTCTCTTTGCTCTAAAATCGGGCCGTGGTCCATTTTTTCGTCTAATAAAAATATGGTTAAGCCCGTTGCTTTTTCGCAGTTTGCTATTGCCCATTGCACAGGCGCCGCGCCTCTGTATTTGGGGAGCAGGCTGCCATGAATATTTATGGCGCCAAGTTTTGAGGCAGCCAAAACCTCGCGCGGCAAAATTGAAAATGCAACAACAACAAAAATATCTGCATTTAATTTTTTCAATTCCTCCGCAAACTCAGGATTTTTAACCGAGTGCTGCAAAACAGGGATGCCCGCTTCCAAAGCGGCAATTTTCGCAGGAGGGCTACGCAATTCCATGCCGCGCCCCTGAGGTTTATCAGGCTGCGTTGCAACAGCAATTACCTCATGTTCGCTTTTAATCAAGTGTTTTAAAAACTCAACAGCAAACTCAGGCGTTCCCATAAAGACTATGCGCATGGCTTCCTTAACACATATTCGCTAAACCACCAAGGAAGCATAACTCCTTTTGGGATATGCAAAGCGTTATCTTTTTTCTCGGCAAAAAAAGAATATTTAGCAATTTTCTCCTGTTCCGAATTATCAAAAAAGAAAACCTTATCTGCCAGCATAATTGCTTTAGATAAATTTTCCAAAGAACGTAAATATCTATCTATTATTTTTTCCACAGGCACGGAATGCCCGCCCTTGATAATTCTCCCTTGCACTCTTTCCAAATTAACGGAAAAATCATCTGTCGCTATGAAGTATAAATAAATCTTATAGCCGTTTTCTTTTGCAAATTTAATTTCATCTAATTTAGATTTATGAGAAAATACGGTTTCAAAAGCGAAAGAGGAATTTGATTCCAAAATCATTTTTTTTCGTAAAAATTCGGATAAAGCGGCAGAGATATAAGTTGTATCTTGCAAGTGATGTTCTTTTAATGAAATAACAGTTTTTTTTACTTCTATGGCATCGGATAGTTTGAAATTTATTTTTGATTGAAAAGACGAGCTGTCTAAAAATTCATATAAATCGGCTTCTGAAAAATTTATTGGGAAATAGCCAAAATTCAAAAATGCGTTTAAATCCGTATTTATTATATCTGCATTTATAAAATAATAGCTATTAAAAACATTGGTTTTAACCAAATAATTATAAAGCGTAGTTTTGCCAGAACCGTTAGGTCCTGCAAAAATTCTCAATCTCTTGACTCTATCCATTTGACAATTCTATAGGCAATTCTATGATCGGTTCGCCGTTGTAAACCGTTTTAGGGCGTGCTTTTGCTATAATTTCTTTTCTGCCATCTGTATATTCTTTTATCACATTTCCATTTTCCACATAAACATTAGGAATGCCAAGCCGCCTGTTTTCTGCAGCAGCCAGTATTCCAGCCTCAGAAAACAACCTTTGATACTCCGCATGCCTTGGCGTGCCAATAATCAAATCATCGTCGTTGTATATGAACATATATAAAATATAGTAATTGCTGATTTACTTCGCTGGGGAGTGGCTAGTAGGGTTTGGGGAATTTCAGAAAAGCGGCTAAATTTTGCCAAAATCGCCGTTTTTGATAAAAAAATAAAAATTTTTATTTTTTCGTCAAAACTTTGTCAAAAAAATGTATATTTACTTTTGATATGAAAAATTCAATTTTTAATGGACAGGAGCTTCGTATGCAGGCTTCTTTTTCATTTAATAAAGGAGAAACA
>WRMM01000293.1 GCA_009777135.1 Candidatus Fibrimonadales bacterium | reverse complement strand
ACTCGCGGCTAGGATCCCGCTCTTTATCCGGCAATAAAGGAGCTATGCGATTCCAAAAGTCATCGGAGATTAACCATGATTTATGTTTGTACGGCTTTTTGACCGCTTTTTCTTGAATGGAATGTGTCATAAAAGGAATATAGCAATTTACGGATAAGCTCTAAGTCGCTTGGGACAAGGAACATGGGACAAGCGATGTGCAAATCATGTCCCATGTCCCAGCCAATGTAGCTCCACATGTCGCTTGTTCCATGCTCCAGAGCATTAAGTTTGAGTAAATCAGCGTTTTACTATATTATTAACATGATAGATAATCAAATAGAATCGTTGAAGGAGCAGATTGCCATTTTAGAGGGTATACAATCTGCCATGCCTGATCCATATTATGTCAGAGATATGGATTACAACATTGTCCTTTGGCCAGAGACTATAGCCAAACTTACAGGCTATTCCGAAGCCGAAGCCAAGAGGCTGAAATGTTACGAAATATTTAAAGCCTGCGTTTGCCCGCCCAACAATGCGTGCCCAACCCAGCATTGCATAACCGTTAAAAAGTTTTTGCGAGATGTTGCCGTTGATGTTTACCACAAGAGCGGAAAAACCATTCATAGCCTTGTATCAAATGCAGGGGTATATAATGAAAAAGGCGAGCCTATTGCAGCCGTGGAAGTGGTAAAAGACAATACAAAGCTCCAAAATAGCCTGGGTTCCATTGGCGGAATTATCAAAGAAATAGACTCGGCATCCGATAGTTTATCTACAATTTCAGAGCATGTAAGCGCCATTTCCAATAAAGTAAATAACACTGCGCAAGATACCATGGCTGGCGCAAAAACCGGAGTGCACGCAAATACAAGCGTAAGCCAGAAAATAGAGCATAGCACCAGACAGGCAGATGATGTTCAGGTTAAAATGCAAAGAATCAACGATTCTATGAAAGCTTTTATAGATAAAATTTCCAATTTAGAAATGAAATCAGAAAACATTGTTAAATCCGTATCTATAATTCAAGACATTGCTAGAGAAACCGATTTGCTTTCAATCAACGCTGCTATTCAGGCAGTTCGCGCCGGCGAGGCTGGCAAGGGGTTTAAGGTTGTAGCTGAGGGTGTTAAGGAATTATCTCAGAACTCCTCCAAATCTGCTGAGGCAATATCTATTACAGCTAATGAAATTATTACATTGATGAAAGAAATAATAACTGCATTGAATACTACCGAAAAAGACGTTAAAACTGGAACGCAGAATATTTCCGAGCTTTTGGCTTTTATGGGAGATATAGACAATTCAATGAAAGGACTTTCCGATGCTATAAATACCATAGAAAGCGGCGCAACCCTCACTTACAAGTTAGGTGAGGAGCAAAACTTGGCAGTTGTAGAAATCAATGACGCAAGTCGCAAATTGTCTGAAATTGCCAGAAAGCTGACTCAGGAATTTGACCGCGTTACCAAGGCAATCCAGCATACGGATATGGGGTGAGGCAGATTTTTCTACCTTTCTCGCTATGCCCAAAACAGCATTTGTGTTTTTCAATAATACTTTAGCCGGCACGCTTAGCAAGCTGCCTGCAGGTTATGAATTTAAATACGAAAATTCCTATTTAGAAAACGCAAAGCTTCCGCAAATAGCATTTTCTTTTCCCAAGCAAAAAGAAGTATTTTTTTCTAAAGCGCTTTTCCCTTTTTTTTATGGCATGCTTTCAGAAGGCGCAAACAGAGAAATACAGGAAAAGCTTTTAAAAATAGATAGCCGCGATGATTTTACCTTGCTCATAAAAACTGCGCACACGGAAACAATCGGCGCGGTTACAGTTAGGGAAAGTTTATGAACATAGAAAAGACATTGCCATTTTCCCTGCCGGAATTCAAAGAGTTTCGCCACTCCATTGTTAAAAAAATTTCTATTTCTGGCGTGCAGCCAAAATATTCTTTGAAAATGCTTAATGGCAAATTACAATTAACGGAAAAAAATGGCGAATATATTTTAAAGCCTGTTTACGGCAACGATTTTGATTTCCCTTCAGAAATGCCAGCAAACGAGCATATAACCATGCAAATTGCCAAGCAGGTGTTCAATTTGGATGTGGCGGAAAATGCTTTGGTGTTTTTTCCAGACAAAACGCCAGCTTATTTAACCAAAAGATTTGACGTGCTGCCGAGCGGGGAAAAGCTAAAGGTAGAGGATTTTGCTCAATTAGCTGGAATAACCGGAGGGAAAGACAGTGGTTATAAATATGATTTTAGCTATCAAGAAATGGCAGATGTTCTTAAAAATGCGGTTGGCGAAAACTATCTGAGCGAGGCAGAAAAATTGTTCAATGCCATAGTGTTCAATTACCTGGTCAATAACGGCGATGCTCATATCAAAAATTTTTCCGTGATTTTTTCGCAAGAAAAAGCCCCTGTTTTGACTCCTCTTTACGATTTGCTAAACACTCGCTTGCATTTGCCAAGCGATGCTTTTATGGCTTTGGATTTATTTTCAGGCGGCTATGAAACGCCTGCTTTTGAAGCGAATGGCTTTTATAGTTATAGCGATTTTGCTGAATTTGGCGAGAAAATAGGTCTTGAACATCAAAAAATCAATGCTTTTTTGCAGGATATTCCTCAAAAAGTCCCAAAAATAAATGAATTTTTAGAAAACTCCGCTTTAAATCAGCAGGCGATTGACAAATATAAAGAGTATATTGCCGACAGAGCCAAGGCTCTAATGATGTAGATTTTCTATATTCTCTACTATGCTCAAATACTCATTTTTGGCAATTCTGCTCCTCATAGCCCTAAGCTGGGGGCAAGAGCAGGAGCCAGCGCTTTGCGGCGGGGAAAAATACAACCCTGAAACGCACTATTGTTCCTGGAATACCGTAAGGGAATATGGCTATGTCAAAGTTGGCGACAGAAATTACAAAACTGTTGTAATAGGCGCTCAAACTTGGATGGCGGAAAATTTGAACTATGCTGGCGCAGATGACGAGATAGAATGCGAGGTGTCCTCCGACTGCGATACCTACACCCATGAGCAAGCTATGGAAGTTTGCCCTGAGGGCTGGCACTTGCCTAGCCGAGCGGATTGGATGGATTTACGGGATGTTGGTCAAGGCTGGGGCGAACTTGAGGCGGGAAAGCATCTAAAAGCAAAGAGCGGCTGGAATCCTCCTGGCGAAGATACTTACGGCTTTGCAG
>WRMM01000292.1 GCA_009777135.1 Candidatus Fibrimonadales bacterium | reverse complement strand
GCCCGTTCAAGCGCTCGCCTGCGCCAAGCCGCTGGATTTGGAGCACGGATTATTTTTTGGAACTTGCGAAAATGGTGAGGCAACCCCCCTGCTAACTATACAATTTGATGACCTGCCATTGACAAATGGCGAAAATGAAATTATATTTATGGTATGTTTTTTTTGAAAAGGAGTTCTTTATGAACAAAATAGCCAAAACAATCTCAGCCGTTGCCATTGCATCGGCATTCACTCTTTCTTGCTCAGACGGAGGCGGAGATGATTCTTCTTCGGGTAGTGTGAGCGGTCCAACAACGGAAACTTACAAAATGGCAAGCATATATAATGATTATTTTATATATGACGAAGGAGATGACTATCGATGTACAGAAGATGGACTGAAAGCGGAAAAGCAATACATCCGTATTAATTATTCAATAGATAATAAAGTTTTGACTATAAAAAGTGATGAGGACGATGATGCTCTTCGATTCAACGGCGTTCAAAATACCTTAGAGGGCACTTGGGCTAGAGCTAGAGGTAAGACACCTTTCGGAAAAGGCTGTTCTTCTAATCTATATGAAGATTCTGAAGATTCATACTATTGGTACTGCGATTTAGATGATGATATTACAAAAATGGTGATTACGAATGAAACCATTGCTATTACGCGAGATATTTGTTACACAGATGAACTTGGCGACTGGGGTGGTTGGACAACAAAAGCCACTGACTGCAATAATACTGAAATAAGAAAAGGAAATGACGTTATAAAGTATAATATAAAATTAGGTAACAATTCTGTGAAAGAAACTTACACTTACAATGGCAAGTCCTGCGAACGATCATGGTCAGAGCCTTCTGTTTCGCAACGAGAAAAAGCCTGCAAAGATGCCGTTGAAAAGGCTGCGGAAGAGGGCGGATATTACGATGATTACTATTCGGATATTCTTGAAGGCGAGAGTTGGGAAAAGTATGAAAAGTGCTTGAAAGACAACAATTTCCCTGAAGATTTCAGATGAAGATGGGTGGCAACCCCCCTAGCAGTTGCTTTCCATACTAAAAAAATGCTTTGGAAATAGCATATCCCAAATCGCCTTTGCTCAGCATTTGGGTAACCTCTTGGACATTTTCAGCTACGATTTCCGATTTATCAACATAAACGCTTTTCCAAATTTTTCGCCAATCATCAATGGAACCTCTTTCAAAAGCGCACAAAATACCCTCAACGCCCCACTTTTCCACTGGGTCGCTTGGCGAAACATCAATGTTTCTGAATTTAAGCATCGCTAATCTCCATTATTTTCATAGCTGTTTTTTTGCAGATTTCCGCAATAAAATCCCAATCTTTCCATTTTTCCAATGTTCCCTTGTAATTTGGCAAAAGTTTGATATTGCTTTTATCTTTTGGATTCGCTTCTATTAACTGCCTAACCAACTGCGAAAGAACGGGCTTGTCGTTTCTTGATTCATCGGTGTAATAATCGTCTATTGAATTTATAACTTTAACGCAGGCATCTATTCCCATTTTATCGCATAACGCAGCGAAATCCAAATAATCCCGCATTTGGTTTCGTTTCACGATTAAAAACGCCTTGATACGCAAAATTTCTTCTATTGTAGGCAAGTTCAATAAAAATTCATCAATTTTAACTCTTTCAAATTCCAAAGGCTTTTTTCTGATAAGCTGCCTGATGCCTGCTTCTATCCCGCCTAACTCCCCTAAAATAATTTTTCCGTAAACAAGCCTATTCGTTACCCAGTCGCCCTCTCTTTCCAACGCTTCTAAAATCAAATCAAATTTGCTTTCCAAATCGCTAACAACATGGTCATGGTCAAGCGAGTATCTATGCTCCGTATAAATGCTTGCGGCAGACCCGCCGACAAGTATAGCATCTGGCACAAGTTTTTGCAGCCTCGCAGCTTGTTCCAAAACATGTTTCATCTGTTCTTGCATAAATGGCAAGATAGAAAAACAAAAACCCCCACACCGCAAGGTAGGGGGGTTTTGAAAACTAAGGTATTATATGAGAGTATAAGATTTCAAACTAACACTACTGGATGTAGAAGAATCAATTTTTACAGCAAACATGCCACCATCTGTACTATCGACCAAGAACCAAGTCCCATCTGTAATCTCAATTGAAACTTCATCTGCCCATTCATCAACATCCCCAGACGCAATATACAGTTCTTTGAATTCATCAAAGTCACCGCTATTCAAAAGAGCTGTACCTGAAACAACTGGAATCAAGAATGCCTCGCCAGTCAAAACTGCAATAACCGCTGGAGAGCAAACAAAGCCATTAGTGCAACCACCAGCTGGATAGAAAGCGGCAATGTCAATCTTATCTAACGGTGGAGTGCCTGTTGCAGCGGAATATGTTTTTTTTTCGTCAAGATCAACGTATGAATGTCCAGCTGTGCTCAAAGAAAAGTCATAACTGGAACCTGTTATTGGTCCACCACCGCCACAGTTAACTGCAACGTTGCTTACTGTAGCACTTACAGTGCTGTTATCATCGAATGTTGCGGTGATTGTGAATGCAGTTGTTATTGCGCCAGTTGAACTGCCGCAAACTCCAGAAACTTCTGTGCCGTCGAGTTCTACTTCAGCAATTGGCAATTGGGATGTAAGTGTAGTGCCAACAACAAGCTCGTTGTCATTAGCCGTTACAGCTACACTGCTAATTACACGATCGCCATTAGCGGTAATGGTGCCAGCTATCTCAACTCTCTCGCCTTTATCTTGAGCACTAAACCCAGTGATTTTTCCAGCCGGATCACTGCCAGAATCATCCGAACATGACATTGATAGAGCGGCTAAACCCGCAGCAAAGCCTACGATGGCAACTTTTTTCATAGTGAACATAATAAGGATCTCCTATTTTGAAAATTTTCATATATAAATATAGAATTTTTTTTGGTTTTGTAAAGGGTAAAAATGCTTTTTTATCGTTTTTTTATTAAAATTGAATAAAAAAAGCCCGCCTTTTTCATGGTAGGCGGGCAAAATAAAAATATTTTATGCTTATTTGCCTGCAGCGCGTTCTGCAGCAGACCTTCTGTTTGCCCTTGCTTCAGCTTGGGCTTCGACCTTTTCCGGTGCTACTGTTGGTGCAGCAGGCTTCGGTGCAGCTGGCTTTGCAACTGTTTTGGTAGCGGCGGCAGCAGCTTCAGCGGCGGCTATTGAGGCGGGCCCTCTCT
>WRMM01000291.1 GCA_009777135.1 Candidatus Fibrimonadales bacterium | reverse complement strand
CAGCAGCAATGTCATCCGGAGAACCCCATCCCAACGGATGAAGGCTTTCTATATGTTTGCTATTGTCTGCGTCGAAATTGTGATTTATTTTGTCGCTCATCTCTGTTTTGATAAATCCCGGAGCAATACAGTTCACCCTGATTTTTTGAGGGGCTAATTCTATTGCCAGCGCCTTAGCCATGCTCTGAATCGCTCCTTTCGTTGCAGCATAGCCGACATTTGCGGCGGAGCCGACAATCCCGTATATCGATGAAATAAACACAATAGAGCCATGCTCTCCGGCATATACTTTTTTATTGGCGAATATTTTCGATAGCTCCAACGCAGCCTGCGTATTAACCCTAAAAACATTTAAAAATTTTTCCCCAGTTATAGCTTTCAACGGAGCTATATACGGCAATCCAGCGCAATGCGCAAAACCATTTAATTTCCCGTTGCTTTCGACATAAGATAAAATGCCTGCTTTTAACTGTTCCGTTTTCGTTAAGTCAATGCACGTCATGCTACTCCCCCGAATCTGGCTGCAGGTTAATTTCAGCAATTCCTCGTTTATATCTGCCAATAGCAAATTACAGCCGAGTTTTGAAAGATAGATGGCAGCAGCCTTCCCAATGCCGGATGCCGCTCCGGTAATCAAGTACCGCCTATTTTCCAAACTTAAAGGGTTAGCCATTTATTTTTTACCTTCTATAAGCTTATACAGAGCTTCAATGGTTTCGGCATTTTTAAGCTCTGCCGCCGAAATTGTTACCCCGCAGGTTTCCGAAGCGAAAGCTATAATAGAAAGCCGCGTGAGAGAATCCCACGCCTCAAAATCCATTAAAACGTCTGCAGGGCTTACTGTATCCTCTTCCAGAATTTCAGCCATTTGTTCAAGAAACTTTTCCATTTTGTCCTCCTTGGTTAGTAGTACACTATTTTGTTAAAACTCAAATTCCCCAGCTGCTGTTCCACAGCCGTCCATGTCAAGCCCAATCCGAAGCCGGAAAGGCATACATTGTAAATATTTGCCAAAGCATTGTCCCCCAAATTAAAACTGATATTTGTAGGGATGCTTGCCCCGCTGGCATTGCCGAAATTTTCTACAATGTTGGAAGGCATTTTTTCGCGGGGAATGCCCATTTTGTCCGCTAATTTATTAAGCATAAATTTGTTTGGCTGGTGAAACAAATAATAATCTATGTCATTTGCCGCCTTTCCGGAAATTTTCAGCAATTCTTCTATCATCGGCGGAATTTCCGTTTGCACAAAATTAAATACCTCATCGCCTTTCATCACCAAATTATCCAAACTGCGAAAATTGCCGCTTTCGTCCTCTTTCATTTCAGCCGTTGCGGGAGTGCTGGGCATTTTAAAGCCGCCTGCCGGTATTTGCAATGCATAAGCGCCGCGCCCGTCCATATTTGCTATCGCATTAATAACGCAAGCATCCACGCTTCTTTCAACAACGGTAATGCAGGCTGCGTCTCCAATCAACGGATTGCTGTTTCTGTCGCGTTTGCTTACTTTTCTGCTAAGCACATCGGCGTTCATCAGAAGCACTTTTTTGATGCTTGGCTGCTCGAGCAGCATGTAAGATTGCAGGAGGCCAATAACAAAACCTGCGCAGCCTTGATTAATATCCATGCAGAGAATATTTGTGTTCAATCCCAGCTTGCCATGGATTATGTTGCTCGTTGGCGGCATAAAATGCTCTGGCGACTGGGTAACCAAAACAAGCGCGCTAATGTCTTCTTTTCGCAGCAAGCCTTCATTCAATAAATGCTCAATGCCATGCACGCACATATCGGAAACATTTGTTCCTTCGTCAACAATGCGATGCTTGTTGTATCCCATGGCTAATTTCAACTTCATTGATTTTGCCGCAGAGAAATTGTAATTTCCCATTTCTTCCTCAAAAGCTACTTCTCGCTTGGGAAGAACCGTTAGCACACCGCTTATGCGCTTGTTTTGAAAAGTGAATCTAAGTCCCATTATTTTGCTCCGTTTTTTCTTAGTACTGTTTCAATATTTTCTGCCGAAGAAAAATTTTCCGGCAAAATATCCGTGCCGTCAATTGATATGCCGAATTTTTCATCCAATGCCGTCACAAGAGCTACGATGTCAAAGGAATCAAGCATTCCTTCTTCAATAAAATCCGTGCTTTGGCTAAAATCAAATTCAGGGCGCAATTCCGTGAGGATTTTGATTATTTCTTGCTTCATGTTTGCCTCCTTATCATTATCTGATCGAATAATTGTTCCGGTTCAAAGCCATAGCGTTTGTAGCGGGCGATTGCGTTTTCATTGTTTTCAAGCACCCAAAACAATTGCCTTTTGGCTGCTCTGCTTTCATGAAAAAATCGCCTTAACAAGGCAGAGCCTATTTTTTTGTCTCTGTGCTCCGGATGAACAAACCAATAACGCAAATAAGACGTTATTCCGTTAATTTCAAAAATTAGAAATCCTATCGCATTTTTATTTTCCGCAATAATCAAAATATTTTGCGTATCTATCCATTTTTGCATTTCTTCAGCCATTGGAATTTGTTCGCTGTACGGGTCAAAATATTTTTCAAAGAGAATCAGCATTTGCTCAATATGCTCTGAGGCAGCATATTCAATTTTTCTGTCTAATTGCTGCGGTTCATCAAGGTTTTTCGTTCGGCTCATTCTGTATAGCCGTGCATATTTTTCAAAACCAAGTTCTTCGCAAGTTGAAGAAATATCATCAATAACAGGTTTTGCGCCAATAATATCAGAAACAAAAATATCGTTTGAATACTTTTTCGCAAGCATTTGGAGCGATTTTGCCAACATGTCCTTATTTGCGGCTATATAATAAACATGGTAAAAATTATGGTCTTTTCTAAGAATGAATATGCATTCTTGCATATTCACGTAAAAAAGCAAGCTTTTATCAATGAAAAGATTGCAACGAGCTTCTCCAAAATAAAAATTTGTTATAAAACCTTTTTTCTGTGATTTTATGTAACGCATGATGTTTTTAATCTCCTCATAACCGGTTATCCTTTTTATTTGTGGTTCTAATCTCATATTTTTTTACCCGCAATGTTCCGTCATAAAACGGCAAACATAACTCTCCTGGGGGGGGGGGGGGGGGGGGGAAATTTTATTTCTTTTCTATTCCCCCCCCCAATTATTTAAAATTTTTTTTCTTTTTTTTTTTTTTATCGCGGGAGCGTAGTGTATACACC
>WRMM01000290.1 GCA_009777135.1 Candidatus Fibrimonadales bacterium | reverse complement strand
GCAATGTCTCAGCGAAAAACAGGCTTTTCCGTACAAATTAAAATCACGTTCAAGTTTCTTTTCATCTGGGTCTTTTCTCAATTCTATGGTTTTTTTATAATCTTCCATCGCTGCATGGTATTGTCCGCAGTTAAAATAAGCTAAGCCTCGCTTTGAATAATCCTCAGCATTGTCTCTTAGCGCTATCGCTTCTGTAAAATGCTCTATAGCCAGAACATACTTTCTAAAACGAAGAGCTTCTTCGCCTTTTTTGAAATGTTCATCTGCAGATTGTTCTTCTGCAGATTTTTCTGAAACAGGAGCATTCATTTTATTGCCAATTCTTTAAACTTCGATCCGTAAACTGTGAATAGCTTCTTTTTGTCTTTGTAGTTAAATTCATCGGAAATTTGAGAAAATCCTTTTTTCCATAGTCTATTGTCTCTTGTCTCTATTAATTCTTCTTCCCAACCGCAATGTCTCATTAGCTTTTTTACAAAACTTTTCCATTCGTTTTCAGTGGGTCCTGGAAATTTCTTTTTGGTATTATTGTATTCTTCTGTTATTTTTCCATTATTGCTGGAAGAACAATTTTGAATCCAAGCTGCATCTTCAAATCCGAGTTCTTTCATCTTCTCATATACTTTAGTGCCGATTGCGATGACTTTGGGATTGCCGAGCAATTCCAGTTCTTTTTTGAATAAGGGCAGCCAATTTTTATAGCGTTCTGTTTGTGTTTTTCTGGCTATTTTGATAGGCATTGTTCCTTTGGCGAGGTCTGTTATGTGGTATTTGAATTTGCCGCTGCAAAGATAGTGATAAGCACAATAATTGACGTGCCAGTTATTGAAAGCTTTGTAGCCTTTTTTTATTTCCAATGGCGTTGGCGGGTTTACGGGTTCCATTGCTACCAGGCAAAAATCCGGTTTGGCGCAGATTTTTGCGTGTGGCACATATACCGATTTTATGCCTAGTTGTTTGTTATCCAATGCTACTCTTTTTTCGCAGGCTTTAACAAACTCGTCCCATGTCTTTACTTTGCTTATTTCAGCTTCAGTCATGTTTTCTCCTTGAGTTCTATTGTGAACTCTGTTTTTCCCTGTTTTTGTTTACCAAGCCAAACTCTTGGGAATACAGAATTTGGCTGGTTCGCACCACTGTGGTGCAAATTCTTTTTGTTTGCCCATTGCTAACGCTATGGGCGGTGTGATGTGCTTGCTCCGCTAGCACATCACGCTTCAGTACTTGACGCAACGAACACTGAACAGGTAGCCCTTACTGAGGTTGTACCTGCCCACGCTCCGGATGCTGTAGTCCATGTACCGGTTCCAAGCGAAGCTGGCATTGTACTCCGTAGCGCTCCACCAAGTGCCGCTGCCGCCAACATCGTCGAAAGTGCCGCTACCGTAGAAACTGCGACCGGAGTTGCCGTCGCCGCCTGGAAGAGCCGCAAAGCCGAAATCATCCGTGCCATTGCCGTAGGTATCATGAGAATCCCAGCCACTAGTTGCTTTTAATGCGGTTCCCGCAACGTTGTAATAATCACCTGACGCACTAGGATCCACATACTTAACAAGAATTTCCCACTCATCATCGCTAGGCAAATGCCAGCTGGAAGGGCACACTCCCTGAACTCCGCTAGGTATAGCATTGGAACTTGATGCATTGTTCATGGCGGTATTCCAATCGTAAAGCCTGCCGTATGTATCGCAATTATTTGCGTTGTTATCGTAGCACACGCTACCGCTTGCATTATAATTCAAATTCTCCGCCATCCACGTCTGAGTACCGATAACCACCGTTTTATACGTCTTGCCGTCACGAGAATCCTGCAAAGAACCGTATGTTATGCTTGGATTGAAATGCGAGCCAGGAACAAATGATGAAGAGCTTGAAGCAACAGAACTGCTACTCTGTCTTGAAGAAGAACTGCTGGATGCAACCACCTTCTCATAAGGGCAATTATTGCTTGGCATTCCTTCGCTGTCTTTGCAAACGCTTGCAGTAAAAGGCCCTTCAAGACACCATCCAGCATTGCTGACAACGCAATATTGGTAAGTTTGCGATTCATTTTTGCTGGAATCAAAGGGATCGTTATCCGATGAGCAGGAAACCATTGTCT
The DNA here is from genome assembly GCA_009777135.1 of Candidatus Fibrimonadales bacterium. GTDB lineage: Bacteria > Fibrobacterota > Fibrobacteria > Fibrobacterales > Fibrobacteraceae > Fibrimonas. Next base: position 1,114 of record WRMM01000290.1, on the reverse strand, counting down.
GAACCCCGATAGCCCCGATTATCAGGATTAACCCGATTTTTAATATCGTTTCAAATTTCATTTTCTGCCTCCTCGCCCTCATCAATCTCTTCCTCTACTTCGCCGTTTTTCTTTCTCTTTTTGGGCGTGTATTTCTTAATAATAACATTAAGCGTTCTTATGAATGTTTCGTAAGCCAAAGCCCCTTCCACAATCACCAATGCGTTAATCCGCTCCGCAATTGTGCGATACACTCCGTCAAGCTCCCTACGGGCATCTCTAAGCACAATGTCCGTCTTCAACGCCGACTCATCAAAGCGTTCCTTAACCAAATCGCTGAAAGCATTGTTCCGTGCTTTTAGCTCCGCCACCCACTGCTGTATGCCAACAACAGCCACATCGCCAGCATACTTGCCCTCCAATTCCTGCAATATGTTGTAGGTTGCCGAAGTCTGCTCGTTCAGGGGCTTTCTCGCTATGTTGCCGTAGGTGTCAAAGACGATTTTAAGCCTTTTGGCGGCTTCCCGTGTTTCGGGGCTGAAATGCTTTAGGGCAGCGGCATTCATGTTTATAATTCCGTCCCAGATTTCATCCCTCGCCTTGTCCGCTTCCTGAATTTGCTCGGTGAGGATGCTTTTGTTGATTTTTTTCAATGCTATGTCCACTTTGTCGTAGAGCGGGATGTAGCTTTGAAATTGTTCCCCGATTTTCAGGGCATCGGCGCCACTTTTGGCGGCGAGGTCTTTGAATTCGGTGTGGAACTGGAAATGAGCGTCGTTACGCAGCTTGTCTGTTCTTAAATGCTGGATTTTCATATCCAAACCTCCATGTTATTGTTGTAAAACAGTTGAATTTCGTTGATTTCCGCATGGCGATGTGTCCCTGCAAGTTGCAGGGAGCGATTTCCGCGTGGCGATATGCCCCCGCAGTTTGCGTGAAAGGATTTCCGCGTGGCAATGTGTCCCTGCAAGTTGCGTGGAGAGATTTCCGCACGGCAATATGCTCCTGCAAGTTGCAGGTAGAGATTTCCTTGCGGCGATACGCTCTCGCAAATTGCAGGGAATCTTTGCCCCTGCCCGATGGCTATAAGTTCGGCGAAACGAGCATTTTGCGCGGGGGGGGTAGATTTGCGTTT
>WRMM01000289.1 GCA_009777135.1 Candidatus Fibrimonadales bacterium | reverse complement strand
AAAAATACGAGGGATTGAGCGGCACCGAGCTTGCCATTTCTGAATCGCAGGAACGCATGGCAGTTGTTATTGCGCCAGAAAGCATTGACAAAATGACGGAGCTTTGCACAGCGGAAAATTTGCGCGCAACTCCCGTTGCTGTTGTTACCGATGCAAACCGCATGATTATGAACTTTAATGGCAGTGAAATTGTAAACTTAAAACGCTCTCTGTTATCGTCTAACGGCGTAAAGCAAACTGCCTCTGCATTGATTAAAGATGAAATTCCTTGTTATATGGATGAAGCTTCGGCGGATGCCGCTTCTTTTATTAAAAATGGAGATTACGCAGGCGCTCTTGCAGCAGAGCTAAAAAGGCTCAATGTTGCTTCCAACAAAGGCATGAGCGAAATGTTTGATTCTACTATTGGCGCAGGCAGCGTATTTATGCCATTCGGCGGCGCAAAGCAGCTAACGCCGGCAATCGCTATGGCGGCAAAATTGCCTGTCTATCCACTTGATACCGATACCGCTACAGTTGCAGCGTGGGGTTTTGATCCGTGCCTTACTAGCCAAAGCCCTTTTATTGGTGCGCAATATTCTGTGCTGCTTTCCGTTGCAAAATTATGCGCAGCAGGAGCGCCGTTTGAAGGAATATATCTGACCTTGCAGGAATATTTTAAAAAATTAAATGCCGATCCATCTCGCTGGGGCGAGCCGCTATCCGCAATGCTTGGCGCATTGTCTGCACAGCTTAAACTTGGGCTAGGCGCAATAGGCGGAAAGGATTCTATGAGCGGATCTTTTTTGGATTTGGATGTGCCGCCAACCCTTATATCCTTTGCGCTTGCGGCAGCAAAAGCGTCAAAGCTGATAAGCAATGTATTATACAAAGATGCAAAGGTTTACAGAATTGCTTTGCAGCGCAACGTTTCGCTCTGCCCTGACTATGAATTTTTCTGCAAGCTAATGAAAAAATTATCTGCCAATATTGAAAACGGGAAAATAGATTTTTGCACCGTTGCGGAAACTGGCGGCGCAGCATCGGCAATCGCAAAGTCTTGCCTTGGCAATGGTTTGGGTTTTAAATTTGATTGCTGCAAAGATGATTTATTTTATCCACGTATCGCTGATATTCTGATTGCAGGCGATATTTCGGATTTTAAAGAATTTTCGCCAGAATTTATCGGAGAAGCAGGCGGAGAAGGCTTTATTTTCAATGAGAATGTTTTGCCGATTGCTGCTGCTGAAAAAGCGTATCTTCAAACAATTGCCTCGGTATTTCCGATAAATGCGGAAGATGGCAAGGAAGAAGCTGCTGCCGATTTTTCGCAAAAGACTTTTCAGTTGTATGGCGGCAAAAAATTCGCATCACCGCAGGTTTTGATTCCTGTTTTTCCCGGAAACAATTGCGAATACGATACCGCAAAAAAGTTTTTGGATGCAGGCGCAAAGGCGGAAATGTTTATTTTCAAAAACCTTAATGCGCAAGACATAAAAGCCTCCGCAGCGAGCCTTGCCGCTTTAATCAAAACTTCGCAGATTATAGCAATCCCAGGCGGATTTTCCGGCGGAGACGAGCCAGATGGAAGCGCAAAATTTATCGCCACCGCTTTCCGCTCACCGGAAGTTGCAGATGCGGTTATGGAATTGCTTGAAAAAAGACAAGGGCTTATTCTGGGAATTTGCAACGGCTTTCAGGCATTGATAAAACTGGGGCTTTTGCCTTTTGGAAAAATTGCGCCAATGACACAAGACAGCGCAACCTTGTATTTTAACAACATTGGCCGCCACGTATCATCGCTGTGTCCGGTGCGGGTTGCTTCAACCGATTCGCCGTGGCTATCTAATGTGAAAGTTGGCGATGTTTTTATGACTGCGGTTTCTCACGGAGAGGGTCGCTTGATTGCTAACGAAAGCACGCTTTCTTCGCTAAAAGACAGCGGCAGAATATGCACGCAATATGTTGACGATTTTGGCTTGCCAACTGCAAAAACACCGCATAACCCAAACGGTTCTATGTGCGCCATAGAGGGGCTGATTTCCCCTTGCGGCAGAATTTTAGGCAAAATGGGGCATATTGAACGTGCTGGGGCTGGGCTTTTCAAAAATGTGCCTGGAGAAAAAATAATGGATATTTTTTCGGCAGGGGTTGGGTATTTTAACTCCTAACGTTACTATAAATTTTTCTACCTTAACCCCATGTGTGGAATAGTTGCTTACATTGGTTATAAACCCGCCCTTCCTATTTTGATGGATGGCTTGAAAAAAGTTGAATACAGAGGCTACGACAGTTCTGGCGTTACTTTGCTAAATTCAGGGAAATTAAAAACATTCAAGGCTCCTGGCAAACTAAAGGAACTTGAAAAGAAACTGGAAAACGGAGAAACAGAGGGCTTTTTGGGAATTGCCCACACTCGCTGGGCAACCCACGGCGAGCCTGATGAGATAAATGCGCATCCGCATACATCTGCAAACGGAAAAATAGCTATTGTTCATAATGGCATCATAGAGAACTATGCAATTTTGAAAAAGAAGCTTTTGGCAGAAGGCGCAGAATTTGTTTCAGAAACAGATTCCGAAGTTTTGGCGCACTGGATAGCCAAATATTATAAGGGAAACTTAAGCAAGGCTGTTTCAAATGCGCTTGAGCATATTGAGGGGACTTTTGGGCTTGCGGTTATATGCCAAGACGAGCCAGACGTTCTGGTTGCGGCAAGGCGCAGCAGCCCGATGATGCTTGGGATTGGCGAAAACGAGAGTTTTTTGACATGTGATGTTTCCGCAATAATTGGGCATACTCAAAAAATTGTTTACTTAGAAGATAACGATGTTGTAACGGTGAAAAGGGATGGTTTTGAAATCCATAATATAAAAGCCAAGAGCGTGAGCCGTGAAATTCAAGAGGTTGAAGCGAATTTAGAGATTGCGCAAAAAGGCGATTACAAGTATTTTATGCTTAAAGAAATTTTTGAGCAACCGGAAGCTTTGAAAAACTGCACGCGAGGCCGCTTGCTTTTAAGCGAAGGCAATGCCAAGCTTGCAGGTCTGGATAACCTGCTTAGAGAGCTTCGCTGCATAGACCGCATAATAATAACAGCTTGCGGGACTAGCTATTACGCTGGAATGGTGGGAGAATATTTGATAGAAGAATGGGCAGGAATTCCAGTGGAAGTGGAATACGCCTCCGAGTTCCGCTACCGAAACCCCATAATAGGTTCAAACACTTTGGTTTTCACC
>WRMM01000288.1 GCA_009777135.1 Candidatus Fibrimonadales bacterium | reverse complement strand
TTCCGTTATGATTCGCAGAACTTTACAGAATACAAGCAAAGAAGAAAAAGGACTTGCATAAGCACATTCTTCCAATTTCTATATTTACACTTATGAATACGGCAATTTCAATTCCAAGCGGAACCCTTACACCTAGCCTCATTGAAAGGGTTAGGCGAACTTTCAAGCGGGGAAAAATAGTTCTTTTGCAGGAAAAGACTATAAGATATGCTAAAAATGGCACGGAATTCTGAGTATTTGGCTAAACTTGACCGCTAATTCAAGCAGCGAGACGAGGGCAAAATGACATACTTCACAATAGAAGAGCTAGAGGCGATGGCTAAATGAAAGTCGGTTTTATGGAAGATGCTTTGAAAGAGTATTTTGCTTGGCAAGACCAAGACAAGAAAACGCTTAAAAGAAATTTCTTGTATTTTTCATCATTTTCATAATAGCAACCTATTTCATTGTCTATTGTATAATTCAAGTTCTTGGCCATCCATATCTGGTTGCCTATCTTTACCGTCTTATACACCTGACCATCTCTAGGGTCTGTGAATTTGCCTTTCTTAGCCATATCCATAATATAATTAAAATATGCGGATTGTCAGTTGCCATTTACGAGTAGTTGACCGGAACTATTGCAAATAATAAGATTTTCTATATTCAATACAAATGGGAGATTTATGCTAACGGAAAATAAAATCAAAGAAGAATTAAATCTGGCTTATGTCATATCAGTGGCAGCCACTAAGAAATGGAGTTAAAATGAACACTTTAGATAAAATATTAGATGTCGCATCAGAAAAGGTTGAGTTTCCGATTTTGCAAAATTACTTGGCAAATAATGGTTTCTCCGTAGTTGAGCAAAACCGCAGAGAAGATTTGGCTGTCTTTTTCAATAAAGATGCCAATCTTGAAATAATAGTTCCCCTGCATAGGGATTTCGTGGATTATAAAACCTCTATTAAAAATATACTATTGAAACTTTCAAAACTAGAAAACAGAAGCATAGAGACTATAATAAACGATTTGATAATCCCGCCATCGGACGTGATTAGATTCAAGGTAGAGAGCAAAGATACTGAAAATGGCTTAATATCATTCAACAACGGAATAAGTTTATTGGAAAATGCAAAAAAATCACTTTACGCAGCTGCTTGCGATATTATCAATCCTTCAATTTTTCATAAAAAATTATTCTACAAACAAGCAAATCAGTTTATAGATTCGTGTTATTTAGGTCAAACTGAAATAGGCAGTTTTGTAGTTTCCATAGTTTGCCCGTTCATTAATCCTACAAAAGACGAATCTGCCGTTCAATTAAATTCATTTTACGAAAAAGATGTTTTGGAAAAAAGTTTAACGAGGTCTGTCACGAAAAAATTTGCCAAATCGTTGCAGCAAGTAAAAAAGAGCATAGAAATAGGAAATCGCAATTTCTTGGAAGATCTGGCAGATACGGATATCATAAGCGTAAATTTTTTGGAGTCTATAGTTGAATTAAGCGATTACGGTGAAAAAGAAAAAATAGACATAGGCATCGGATGGTCAAATTATATAGAAAAATCAGAGGAAATGCCCAACTCAATATCCTTCAGCAAGGATTATATTAAACCTTTGGAATACGTTATCTCAAAATACACCCCAAAAGAAGAAGGAGTTATTAGTTCATTTGTAGGAAAGATATTTCAAGCGAAAGGTGAGCCTGATTTTGACAAAAGAGACAGCGGAGAAATAACTTTAAGTTTCATAACCGAGGAAAATAAAGCCGTTAAGGCAAGAGTCAATCTAAACAGGGAACAATTCAGCAAAGCTTTGGCCGCTTTCAATAGCGGATCGTATGTAAAGGTAAGCGGAGAACTGACAACAGAAGGAAAAAGCAAATTCATAAACAATCCCGATTTCAAAGTAATTGAATAATGTAATTTAGCATCAAGTAAAATAGAGATGTTTTAGACAGTGTCTCAAAAGTGTCTCAAATGAAGCAAGAAGTAATCGCAAATGCTACGAAAAACGCAGATTTTAATGGCTCCAAGCGGATTTGAACCGCTGACGCACGGATTTTCAGTCCGACGCTCTACCAACTGAGCTACAGAGCCGTATGCACAAATATAGAAAATTTTTCTGTGCTTGTCAAGGCATTGTTAGGCTTTGCCATAAAAAAAGAGCCTCGGGTGAAGGCTATTTTTCTATATTCTTTAGTTCACATTAAAATCTATCTGGAGGGGATATGAAAAATATCAAGATAGGGCTTAGATTAATAGGCTCTTATTTATTCGTCGCCGTTTTAGCATTGGGTGTTGGCCTCTATTTAATGAGGGAAATGGAACAAATTGTTAAAATGTATGAACAGATTGCAGAACCGATTGGTTCTATAGTGCAGCAAGTTAAATTTGCCAGATATTCTGGAATTGCAGCTCTTGTATCTATTATTATAATTTCTGTCTGCTTTGGAATTTACATGACCCTGTCTATAACAAATCCTTTGCAAAAAATGCTTAACACCGTAGAAAAAAGCTCAGATGGCGATTTATCTGCCCGCTCCAAGCTTGAGCAAAAGGATGAATTGGGAACTATGGCAATGGACTTAGACAGATTTTTTGAAAAATTAACGGGGATAATAAAAGATTTAAAATTAAAAAGCGAAACTCTGGCGGGAGCAAGCGAAGAATTATCCGTGATAAGCAAGCAGCTCGCTAGCGGCTCAGAAAAAACCGTTGCCCAAAGCAGCAACGTTGCAGGCACAAGCGAAGAAATGGCCGAGAATATAAATGCCATGGCAAGCGGCGCAGAACAAGCAAGCATAAATGCAAACGAAGTAGCAGGCGCAGCAGAGCAGATGAGCATAAATATGAGCACCGTAGCCAGCGCCATAGAAGAAATGAGCGCAAGCATCAGCGAAATATCCGGCAATGCAAATGATGCCTACAAAATAGCCGACAATGCCACGTTAAAAGCAGCCAACGCAACCAAAGCCATGAATAAACTTGGCATAGCGGCAAAAGAAATTGGCCAGGTTACAGAAGTGATAAAGAGGATAGCAGACAAAACGAACTTGCTTGCATTGAACGCTACCATTGAAGCCGCATCTGCAGGCGAAGCGGGCAAAGGCTTTGCCGTTGTTGCCGGAGAAATAAAAGAGCTAGCAAACCAAAGCGCCCAAAGCGCAGACGACATTGCCCGCCGCATAGAAGGAATTCAGAGCGGCACCAGCAATGCGGTAATGGTAATTCAAGAT
>WRMM01000287.1 GCA_009777135.1 Candidatus Fibrimonadales bacterium | reverse complement strand
TAACTTATGGCGAACCTGTTGGCTCACTGCCCACGCCTGCAAGATATGCTTTTGAATTTAAAGGATGGTTCACAGCTGCAACTGGAGGAACCCAATACCTTGCAACTACAGCTTACACAAATCCAGCAATTGTAACCCTCCATGCGCGCTGGGAATTTATCCAAGGCTCTGTGCCAACCGCTTCAATGCTGGAATACACGCTTCCAAGCGGTTTAATTTATAGCGGCCAGCTAATAAATGAAATTCTCGTTGCAAAAAAAGCCGATGTTATCGGAACGCTAGGCGCTATAACCGTTTTATACAATGAAAGCGCCAGTAGGCCAAAAGAGGCAGGAATTTATGCGCTATCCGTATCCATAGCCGCAAGCGCAGACTACGCTGCCGCAACCATTTCGCTAGGTAATTTTATAATAAGCAAAGCAAGCGGAAAAAAAATATTCATTACCAACGTTAAGGCAGATGATAAAGAATACGATGCTGATAGAACTGCCGCAATATCAAGCATTGCCTTTGACGATGCGGACCTGTTCCCAGGCGATAATGTTAGCCAAAGCGACTATTCCATCAACGCAAACTTTGCCTCTCAGAATGTAGGTGAAAATATTGGAATAAACGGAGTTGTTCATTGGCTTTCCAATGGACCTTTAGCCAAAAATTATATCCTTGAAAACGTAAATTTCACTGCAAATGCAAGCATAACGCAAGCAACGGGATTTTTGGCAATAAACATGCCAGAAAAATATGAACTCTCAAATCCGATAAAACCTGACATATCGCATAAAAATTCATTTCTCAAAGATGAAGATATAATCTTGGAATATAAAAGAGAAGAAGACGCAGAATTTTCAACAAATTTGCCAAACAGAGTTGGAAACTGGATTGTGCGGGCAACGCTTCCCGAAACCAATAACTACACAGGAGCAACAGACCAAGCAACATTCCCCGTGACAAGAGGCAATGCAACAACCGTTATACACAATATTGAGTTTGAAGAGGCTGGCTTGGCGCGCGACGCTGCTTTGAGCGGACAACTGCGGTATTATTTTGTTGCGGATGCAGAACTTTGCAACATAGAAAGCACAACAATTAAAATAACAGTAATTGAACCTGATATAGTTTTGAGCTTAGACAATGTTCCTCAAAAAGGCGAAATAGACAAAGATGGTTTTGTCTTCTATGAGCTGCCCTTTAGCTTTGGCAAGCCCGGAGTGGACACCCTGTTTTACTCCCTGCTTTCAAAAGATGGAATCTACAGCGAAAATGACACCATCTTGATAGAAACTCCAATTCCCTTTGAAGATGTTTCTGGGCAAAAATGGAACAATGTTTTATTTATAAACAACAATTCGCAAACAAATGGCGGCTATGAGTTCTCAGAGTTCAAGTGGTTCAAAAATGGAAGTTTGGCAAGCGAAATGCAATTCTACTCCGCAGGCCCAAGCAGCAAAGATATTCTAGACCCAAATGATGTTTACACAGTCACCATGCACACTGCAAATGGCATGAGAATTTCAACCTGCAAAGGCAGCCCAAAAAGCGAAACAGCCCAAAAAGCGGCTAAACCAGCATACGCAAAACAGGTGCTGGGCATAAACGGAAAAACAGCAAACCGCAACGCAAAAATCTACAACAGCAAAGGCGAACGCTCAAAAGGAACCGCAGCGGGAGTTTATATTTTGAAGGAAGTGGATAATTGAACCTAGTGGAGAATTGAGAGTTGAGAGTTGAGAGTTATAATATTTGTTCGCACGTGGCTACCCCGTCTTATATACTCATTAAATTAAAACATTTAATTCTAAGCCAACTCTCAACTCTCAACTCTCAACTCTCAATTAGAATACCGCTCTGCGTTCTCTTTGTCCCCTTGGTTCTTAATGCTGCTACCTACGAAATTGACGTGCACTATGGTCTTGGAATTTCTGAGCTTTCGTTTAACAGCGTTCCGGGGGTTGCGCTTGCAATTTATCCTGTCAAGAATTTTGGATTCTCTGCGGGGCTGGAATATTCATGGCGGCAAAAAACAAAAACGGGCGCGCATAGCGGAGAAAATCCCATAGCATTGGATAGCGAAGGCGACCAGTTTATTTTAAGATATTCGGTGGATAAATACAAAGAAGAACTGCGCGGGCAAATTATGCAGGTTCCGCTTTTGCTAAAATACAGCAACGATTTATATTATACCGCGGCAGGCGTTAAAATAGGAACAATTAAAAAATCCGAAGTAAATATAAATTATGAGAATTTAAAAACAGAAGGCTATTACATTGATTATAACTTGCCTCTCACCGAACCGCTTTTCCAGGGCTTTGGCGAATACAAAGAAGGAACTTTCAAAACAAAAATTTCATCAAAAACTTTGATTATGCTCGCTTTTGAAGGCGGAGTAAAACACAAATTGAACGATAATTTCACTTTGCTCACAGGCGCATTTGCAGATTATTCTTTAAACAAAGGTTTTGACAGAACCATGCCGCCGCTAATCGAAAGAACAGAAAACTCAAGCGGAGCAAACATCATAGCAAACGATACCTGGAAATCCTGGCACCCTTGGAGCGTTGGCGCTATGGTAAAGCTAAGTTGGAGCATATCGCCGCATGCGCTTTCTTCTTTGCCAAAGCAGGATGATTATAAACCTGTGGCAGTTGATACCGTTGATCACAGTATTGTTGTTGTGGCAGATATTCCGGCTCCGCCGGTTCCTGTGCAGCCCGAGCCTCTGCCGCCAGCGATTGCTGTTGAGCAGGGCGAATTTCAGATTCCGCCGCTGCCGGATTTTCTCTTGAACAGAACACCTGATTTTGTGTTCAATTATCCTGAAACCCGCACAAGCCCAAGCGACTCGCTCCATATTGCAATGGTTAGGCAAATAGCGGATACTCTCAGAGCAAATAACCTGCAGCTTCATTGCGTTGGCTATTCAGAAGAACTGCTTTCCCAGTCCCTAGCCTACGAAACCGCTCTGCAACGTTCCATACGCATACGCTATACGCTTACTCGCTTTTATGGCATTGCAGAAAACCGCATTTTTGTTTATTCTCAAGGCTCAAAAGGAGGCGGGTATAGAAGAGCGGAGTGCTTTTGTTTGACGGAAGATTAATATTACGCTAAGTCTCTTTCTACTACAATGTTTCCTGGCAATTTTGTTAAGGGATTTATGTGAGTTGCCGCCTCTACTTCTATTTTTGTGTAAATGTCAAGCAAGTCTTTAATCGTCACAATTC
>WRMM01000286.1 GCA_009777135.1 Candidatus Fibrimonadales bacterium | reverse complement strand
ATTATCAAGATGGCTACAACATCGGGGGCCTGGACTTGAACGGGAAAAAAAGGCATCTTGTATACATCGGCGGGGGGTTTTATAAAGCGGGGTTTTTCTTGAACAAGGCAAAGCGCAAGGCCTGAGACAGCGCCCAAAAAAGAGCCGAATATGCCTATAAAGGAGCCTACCCAAATAAATACGCGCATAATTGAGCCAGACGAAAATCCCATGCTGCGCAAAATGCCAATTTCCTTGGTTTTATCTACAACCACCATAATCAGCGAACTTATTATATTGAAAGCGGCTATCAAAACTATTAGGCAAACAATGGCGGCTACTATAAATTTTTCATAGTTCATCCATTTTAAAAGAGTTTGGTTTTTATTTTTCCAATCGGTGGCAAAATAAGGAAAGCCCAAAAAATCTCCAGCTTTTGCCGCATGGATTTCGCTTTTCCATGGATCGGTGATTTTGAATTGAATTCCGGTGACTCCCTGCACGCCAAGCAGTTTTTGAAGCTCAGGTATGCCAACATACAAAAGATTTCCATCGTACTCATACATCCCTGTTTCAAAAATTCCGGTAACAGTAAATTGCATCATTCTCGGACCGCTGCCAAACATTTCATCCGGGCTTTGAAAGGTTTGCAAAACCAAGCGGTCGCCAATATCCACGCGCAAACGCTGCGCCAAAACAGTGCCCAGCATAATGGAAGAATTTTCAACGTTAAAATCTCCAACCTTCATTTTTGATGGCAAATCTATAACGTCCCCAGCTGTTTTAGTATCAATGCCATAAACCACAACTCCATCATTCACTCTTTTGGAGCTAACTCCAACCTTGTAAATAATAAATGGAGTATATGCCGTAATGTCTTTGTCGTTTTCCATGAGCAGCTTCGCTATGGAATCTGGCTCAAAAACTTGTTCGCCGCGATAGTTCAGAATTTCAAAATGGGCGTCTTTGCCTATCATTTGGTGGGTCACTTCCGCTTCAAAGCCATTTACGGCTGAGAGCGCAACTATAAGCGCAAACGTGCCTATGCACACTCCAAACATGCTGAACAGGCTTATTAGCGAAACAAAGAGGCTCTTTCGCTGCGCCCCCAAGTAACGCCAAGCTATTTTCAGTTCAAGCCGCAGGTTCAAAATTCTATTACCCGTACTCGAATTATCTGCTCGATTTTTTTAAGCGAAGCTATTAGGTTTTCTGGAACAGCGGTGTCAATATCAACAAGATTATAGCCTATTTTTCCGTTGCTCTCATTTTTGAAGCCGTTTATATTCACGCCTGCATCGCCAAAAACTTTTGATATCAAAGCTATCATGTTCGGAACATCCTTGTTTATAACCACAATGCGGCTCTTTGTGCTTGCCGAGAGGCTCTTTTCAACCGTTGGGAAATTTACCGAGTTGTGAACAATGCCCAGTTTCAAATAATCTTTTAATTGCTGAACAGCCGCAACTGCGCAATTCTCTTCGGCTTCTTCTGTGCTTGCGCCAAGATGCGGAAAAGATATTACCTGTTCATTTGCCAAGTCATCTTTGCCCGGAAAATCGGTTAAATAGATATTGCCCTTATTTTTTTCTAAAAAAACGCTAACGCCTTCTTTGCTCACAATTCCGTTTCTGGCAAAATTCAGCAGGCAAGAACCTTTGAAATTAGCCAGATTATTTTCATTCAGCAAGCCCCATGTTGCAAGCAAAAACGGAACATGGACAGTTAGAAAGTCAGATTTTGCAATAAGCTCGTCAAGATTTTCCATAACTTTAACGGTGTTGTTGAGCAGCAGCATATTGTTGAGGCTTGGATATGGTTCGTATGCAAGAACATTCATGCCTCGACCAATGGCTCCATTTGCAACCAGAATTCCAATTTTCCCAAGCCCGATTACTCCTATTGTTTTGCCAGAAAGCTCGGTTCCAACGAACAAGGATTTATTTTTTTCAACGGCTTCGCTAATTTCTTCATCTTCTTTGCCTTTTAAGCTTGTTACCCAAGCCATAGATTTATGAACATTTCTTAGAGCAACGCCAAGCCCTGTAAAAACAAGCTCTGCCACCGCATTAGCATTTGCGCCAGGCGTATTGAACACGCACACGCCTTTTGCGCTAGCTTTGTCCACAGTTATATTATTCACTCCAGCTCCTGCGCGAGCCACAGCCAGCAAGTCGTCTGAATAGGCATCCGTATCAACCTGGGCGCTACGCACTAAAATGGCCTTTGGGTCATTTTCGTTATCGCCAACCGAGTAGTTTTCGCCAAACAACGCAATTCCCTTAGCGGAAATCTTATTGAGAATTTTAACCGAATACATATTGTCTCCTGAGTTTTGGTGTAATGTAGAAAATATTATAAAAGCACTTTCTCTCTTATTAGAAAGTGCTTGGATTAAGTTTTTTTAGCGATTTTAGTTCACTGGTATTCGCAAAATTTTTCTTTCGCTGCCAAAGGAGACTTTTGCTATGTAGAGTCCTTTGGGGACGTCTGCAAATTGCATGGAGTAGGCGCCGCTTGAGAAGCGCATAGTTTTAACTGCTTCACCGCGTAAATTGAACAATTCCAATTTAGCTGTGTTTTTGACCTGCAAAGAAACGCCATTTTTGATAAGCTGCATTCCATTTGCACTTACAAACTGCGCTGTTATTATGGGAGATGTGGAATTGCTGCTTGAACTGCCGCCTGCATTAGACTGACTGCTAGTTCCATTGCCAGATGAACTGCTGGTTTCGCTGTCAGATGAGCTGCTAGTGCCACTGCCAGATGAGCTGCTGGTTAGAACCCAGCCCGAAGTTATCGTTATAGCGTTGCTTGGAGCTGTGGGAGTAATATTATTTTGGCCAGTTAAGCAAACAACATTGGTTATCATAAGAGAAACTGTTTGATTAAAATTCAGCCCATTATTAAGTTCCCAAACTATTTGATTTGATTTGCTTAAATCAACAGGCCCAGGATCAGTTGCAGCGCATGCTGAACCAGCATAAGCATTGTATAGAGATAAACTGCTTATGTTAATTATGCGATGCGTCCAAGCAGTTGGCGATGCTGTTATGGACTCAATGCCCCACTTATTGGAGCCGTCATCTTCTGCTTCAGCGGATGCTCCGCACAAAGTCATTGGGAATTGCGCCTGAAAAGAATGCTCTGCGCCTTTGTAATGATAAGAAATGGCATTGCAATCGCCTAAATTTGGGCTTTCTCCGATTGGATTATTTTTAATGCCAAGAGCCGCCCCATGAGACGCCCA
>WRMM01000285.1 GCA_009777135.1 Candidatus Fibrimonadales bacterium | reverse complement strand
GCTAAGGTCTCGGATTTTCTGTTCTATCCTCCGCAGGCGCATAGTGCAAATGATGTTGCCATTCGACACTTTGAATTCAGCGTTCCCGAAGAGGTCGAGGCTTGTATTGGTATCACCAGTGTATTTTACAGTCTTGAAGCCTACAAAGGGCAGCTGGAAATAACGAATTTAAAAGTGTACAGTAAAACAGATAATATTTACGAATTTACCGACGACCCCAGTGACCCTGCCTACGATTTGACCTACAATCCTGATCCTCCAGATAGAGCCAGCGTGAAAGCGTTCAAGCTGGCTTTGGGCATAGACAAAAAAGGCGAGAAGATAGACAACATGGTTATAGTCATTCCCATTCCTAACAACGGCGTAACGGTGGCATCGCCAGAGTTCGCAAGCGGTTTTTGATATGAGCAAAAATTTCAACAAAAAAGGTTTTAGTTTGCTAGAGGTTCTGGCTGTGGTTATCATCATTGGCATCCTTGCTGCTTTGGGATATTCAAGTCTCAACGATTTAATACAGACTAACAAGGCAAAAGAGACTTCAAGAGTTTTGGCAGCTTTTTCGGAAAGGGCACTCGCTGAAAGCAAGATGCGTAAAGAACCAGTGACCATAATTTTAAACGGAAATACAATGCGTGTCTATACAACTGAGCAAACGCTTGCCAGTCAAACGTTTGCCAGTGGCTTTGCGGAATCTAACCTCACTCCAAACGACTGCGTAAATATTAATAGCGGAATTGAAACTCAAATAATAATAGGAGCCTCTGGAATTGAAGAAGGCTGCTTTGTAGCCTGCAATGCTATAGGTTATTGTGGCAGTGCAATCAAAACCATTTATAAAAATAAATTTACGGCACATTATAAAAGAAAAAATTCCAGCTGGGAGGAGTTATGAAAAAAGGTTTTGGCCTCATTGAAGTGCTTGCCGCTGCTGTTGTTTTGGGGTTTTTGCTAGTTGGGCTTGCCACTTTGCAGAAAGGAAATAGAGAGAGTATTTTGAGAGTTAGGGCCAGAGATGCTGCTAATGTAATTGCCCAAGAAGTTATAGATTCGCTTTCATCGCTTGGATCTGCGAGCGTGCGTGGTGATGTGTGCAGCGCATGTGAACCTGATACTGCGCCCATAGACGGATGCAATTATGCAGAGGAATTATGTAAGCAGCGTATTTTTGAGGGGCAACCAGCCATAATAAGCACAGTGAATTTCAGAGTGACTGTTGATGTAACGAATGAGCCTGAGCAACTGGCAAAGCACGAGACTGAATATACCAGAGAAAATAACATAGATATAAACCGCCAGTTTGCAAAGCAGGTTGATGTTACAGTTAATTGGGATTTCAAAAAATCGACGCAGTCGATAAATATGTCGACGGTTATAAGGTAGGAGGATTTATGAAACTGACCACTAAACATAAACACGGCGTATCACTAATCGCCGTTCTCATGTTCATGCTTGCGGCTACTACTGCAAGCGTGGTTGTTTTTCAATGGGTATCGCAAGAAAACGTTGCAAGCGGCACAAGGCTCAAGATGAGCGAGGCTCACCAAGCTTCGCAGGCTGGCTTGGAAGCAGTGCAAGGATGGCTAACGAACAAGGGTGCGGATGTTGGCGCTCTGATGAGAACATTTGAGCATAATAATAAAAAGTCAGTGGAACTTAGCAGTAATTTGCTAGGCAGCATCAAGAGCAATAGGCAGCAGAATTTTAAGGTTTATTTGACGGATATAGATACTAGAGTGCAACCGTATAAATTGAAGTTTTTGAGCGTTGGTACTTCTAGGAATGATGAGTCAAAGCATAGCCAAGCTGGGATTTTTGAAGTGGCGGGGTTGTACAAGATGAGCGTGAGCGGGTGGTATCATAACGGTATTGTTCCGTCAGCACCGCAATTGCCTGAATTTTATGGTAAAGTAGGCAGCGGAACTCAGGGACTTTTAAGCAGCGGTTATATTACTGGAGACTTGAATACAACACAGGGATTTAGCTCTACGGGCGATTTGCTAATCACGGGAATTGCAGATATGGCATCAGGTGCGATAATTGGCTGCCCTCTCAAGCCTGGCAGCAGCAATGAGCAGGTAAATCCTAGTAACGATAGCCGTCCTTCCCCGTATAACCCTGAGCTTTACGGCAATTATTATGTTAAAGAGAATCATACATCGCATGGCATTGGTTTTTGCGGAAAAGTTTATGCTGGTGCCAATTTTAATGTAAAAGGTCAAACAGTAATATGGGGTGATTTATATGTGAAAGGAGATTTGAACATAACAAATAGTCTTCGCATTCATGGAAATTTAACTGTTGAAGGAGATATCATTTTTAGTGGTAGCAGTTTCTCTGTTGGTGGCAATCTTGTAATGCTAAATAGCGATTCCAAATTTAAAATTGAAGCTGACCAAAATGTGAGAATTTACGGAAGTTCCTGGATTGCAGGGGATTTAACGAGAAGCGTAAACAATAATAACAAGTTAGAATTTTGCTCAAATACTGATAATGATGGCTTAGCAAAGAATGGGGACTTGCTCTATATAGGCCCAACTGATTACAACGATTATACTAACAATTGTAGCACTCCAAATTCGCCTACTGGCATACCTCCATTCGGAGGAGCAGAGCCTCTTGACTATCTGGGTGACCAAATAACAAAAGAAAAAAAAAATGGCAAATACACAATTCCCGACCCTATTGTTTTGGGAATTGCAAATAATGAATGGAAAACACGTAACATTCACGAAACTTCTTGCACTGCGCTTAGAAGTTTTGCTAACGCAGACGGCGTTATTGAAATTGATTCTGAAACCAATGCATCTTTGCTTATGGATGCTATAAATGCTTGCCCGTCAAATTGGACTGGCGCAGATAAAACACCATGGCTGGTGCTCAGAATGTACTGGGGAGGAATCAACCTTTTTCAAGATCAGGTTTTTAGAAAAGATGTTATAATCGTAGTGGAAAACAAGCCGACCGCAATGGATCTGCCAATGACATTGTCAAATACCAATGTCCTTTTATGGCTAACGAAAGGCAGCGGAACTATTTTTATTAGAAATACAAGCATAGGCAACAGAGCAAGAAATTATTTTATATATAGCGAAGATGATATAAACACGATAGATGGCAGCCAGTATTTAAGAGGTAATATTTTTATGGCAAATGGAAAAAGCGTTGGCGCGATGCAAGATCCTACCATGCAAGCCAACCCAGAACTTTATGCTGCTTTAGCTGCTGCGGGAATAATA
>WRMM01000284.1 GCA_009777135.1 Candidatus Fibrimonadales bacterium | reverse complement strand
ATGAGTAGTATCGGCATTTGTTATTTTCGTAAATTCGCTCCTTTCAGTTGAGTTAAGAGCAGTCTCGTAATCAATAGTCGCATTTATGGTATAGGTAATTCTGCTGACTATTTCGCCTCTGCCTTCCCATTCATAAATCTTTTCTATCGGCAACCCGCCAGTATTCACGGATGAAACTCCAAGCCTATTTAAACTGTCTAAAAAATCTTGCGCAACTATTTGCGCCGCATCTCTAGCGCGAATTCTAAGCACCGCCTCTCTATTTCCTTTTTGCATAATGTTAAGCCCCACCAGCAAAAATGCCAGAACAACTGCAGCAGCAACAACTTCGATTATTCCAAAACCTTTTTTCATTTTAGTTCCTCCCAATTTGCGCTGTTACGTCTTTTTATGCAAGAAATAAAGGAATTTTTGCCACTTACCTTTATCGCTGCGCCACAGTAATTCTTTGAATCGCATGCCGAGAAAAAACCTTCGCTATTTGCGGCGTTGCCCATTTGGACAATGCTGGAGACACCTATTATTCCAATTTGAGTTTGCGCGCCTCCGTTAAAAGATACCAAAGCGCCGCTTGCGGCTTCGCAGTTAGGGGCAGAGCTATTATCGGAAAAGCCAGCGGCCAAACTTCGGCTTACAGGCTCATTGCCTTCTATCGTATATTGAAAATTATTTCCGCTTAAAATCAAATCAGCGACTTTTTCTTGTCTTTTGCTATCAGCCAAAGCTCGCTCCGCAAAAGTCCTTATTACTTGCGCAGTTTCTTTTGCTCTATTTGTGAAAATCAGCTCCATAAGCCCCCCATAAGCCAATCCAGCCAAAATCCCGATGATTACCACAACCACAAGAACTTCCAAAAGCGTGAATCCCGAGCGAAACTTGGTAGCTACTGCCGGGGCGGCAGTTAGCCCATTGCGAATTTTACTGTTTTTGCAGGGGAATTTCATGTGAAACCTCTCATTTATCCAACTTTGAGCCTATGAAGTTAGCATCATCCGAATCAATCAAATTATTCTTTTTAAGCACGTATGTCAAAGCCTCTATAGACGCATTCAAGTGAGCAAAGTCATTGGTTTTCAGTTTAACATGAAAATCCTCAAGCTTCTTATCCATCTTCTTGTCAAACTGGGTGTTTAGCCAAATAAACCCGCACACCATGGCTACCAAGATAACCAAGGTTCTCAAATTTTCTTCATTTAACATGTTCAATACTACTTCCATAACTTCTCCCTACGCAAAAACCAACCAGCTTTTCTTTAAAACAGCTGATTTGCATTCAAAAGGTTGTCTAACAATAATATATATAATTTTAGTGGCAAAAGTAAATTAGGAGGAGCATTTTTTGGAAAAAAAATTAGTTTTCGGTGATTTTCTTGTAAAAATCTCGCATTTGAATGGGGATCGCAAGCCTTGGAATGATATTTTAAAGGATTATCTAGCGGATTTTATGACTACCGCCAAAGCCAAGGAATTGTGGAAAATCCAGGTTGAAAAGCAGATTTTCACAATAAAAACATGGTTTAACAGCCAGAATATTGTGTATTATGACGATTTAACAAGGGAAAAAGCGAGAAATTATACTGAATGGAGGGGAAAAAAGTCTGCCTCCACTGTTAATAAGGAGCTTTTGAGGCTAAGGGCCGTTATAAAGTTTGCGGATAAATTTTTAGGATTGCCGCAAAATTTTGCCTTTGAGGGGATAAACGTGTCTGAAACAAGCGAAAATACCCGCCTTGTGACGCCTTTTTCCATTGCGGAGTGCAAAAAACTCCTGAAATGGCTTGAAAGAAAACCTTATTTTCACGATATGATTTTGCTTATGCTTTTAACCGGCATGGAAAGCAAGGCGGTGAACCTGATGAGCAAGGAGTGGTGGAACGTAAAAGCAAAGCTGCTTTTTGTGTTCCCTCAAAAAATTTCCGGGGTTATTGATGCAAAAACCCAGCACAGAGCAAGAAAAATACCCATTAACAAGACAATGCTTGAAGTCTTCAATAGAGGGTATATTTTTGAAAAGCAGAGCAGAAAGTTTAACATGAGGTGTCAAAAGCTGTTCAAGAAATGCTCTTTGCAAACGGGGATAAAAAACATCCACTGCCACAGGTTCAGGCATACTTTCGCCAGCCAAGCTCTAAGCGCCGGCTACGATGTTGTTCGCGTTTCAAAGCTGTTAGGTCACAAGAACATCAATGTGACGCTAAAGCATTACGCTGATTTTATTTTCAGCGAAAGCGATGCCGGCTTTGAAGGCATGGTTAAGATTCACAAGGAGTGGTTCAAATTTTTGAGCGATAAATATTTCGCAACGTAAGGGAAAAAATGCCGCCCCGGCAGTTATCCCAAAAAACGGCGGTTTTACTCTCTTAGAAGTTCTTGCAGTTGTAATTATTATAGGGATTTTGGCTGGATTGGCTTATTCCAGCCTCATGGATATTATATTCACAAACCGCGCCAAAGAAACGGCGCAAACAATGAGAACATTCGTAGAAAAATCACTTGCAGAGGCTAAAAGGCAGGGCGAAACCGTCAATATAAGGCTAGACAACAATGGACAGATAATCGCAACCATAGGAACTGCCTCGCAGAGCCAGTCTTTAAGCTCTGGCTATTCTATAAATGCAGCAAATCCAATTGAGGAATGCCTTCCAAAAGAAAACGCAAACAACTCAGAAGATTTCGGCGCAGGCGGCGCAATTTCGGCATGGCGGCCAGGGCTTTCCGGTATATCTGGTTCCGGCTATTTCACTGCCTGCGGCGCCAGAGATTACTGTGGCGCAGCAGTAAAAGTAGAGACGGTGAATACATTTATCGCTTGCATAAAAAGAGGCAGAAACGCCAGATGGGAGAAATTATGAATACGTTGCAACGCGAGAACCTAGGGAGTAGGGAGTGGGGAGTAGGGAGTAGTTTCTATATTCATGGCTATGGAGACGTTCAAAAAATTAATGGCTTGGCAAGAGGCGATGAATCTTGCAGAGATGGTTTATCTGGCAACAAAGGGATTTCCGAAAGAGGAGATTTATGGTTTGACAAACCAAGTTCGCAGAGCGGCAGTGTCCATTCCGAGCAATATAGCGGAGGGAAACGGAAGAACAAGCAAGGAATACATTCACTTTCTGCTTATAGCCAATGGCTCGTTGAAAGAAGTGGAAACGCAGATATTAATATCAGAAAGAGTAGGATACTTGAACAAGGAAACCCAAGAGAAGCTAACAAAGCAAATAAATTCAGTAGGACGCCTGCTGACAGCCCTAAGAAAGTCGCTAGAAAAATA
>WRMM01000283.1 GCA_009777135.1 Candidatus Fibrimonadales bacterium | reverse complement strand
AATTTAGAGTTAATAGTTCCTTCTTCGCCTAGTAATTTACCTGCACCTTCGGCAGCAGAAAAAAAAGACGGAGCAAAAACTATAAAATATATATTAAATCCCCAAAATATGAAAATAGAGGATTATATTGATGAAAACCAATCTTATAAGAATATTCCATTTAAAATTAGAGTATCTTCTAGTAGAGATTTAACACCTTACCTGTTAACCGTAAAAATTGATTAGGAGGCAAAAGCATGATGATTGATACCCTTTCTCAATTCTACTCAGCTCACTACAACTTTGGCATCTTCGCTGTTCTGCTTCTGTTGCTTGCCGCATTCCTCGGTTCCAAAAAGAACCTAAAGGGCGTGTTGATAGTGTTGGGCGTATTTATGGTTTACAACATGGTTTTATATAATAAATGCCGAAAAGAAGGCATGGATTGGTATTCCAAAAAAGAATCAGAAGTTAAATCATTTGACCCCGTTAAAAAATTATGGGAAGATAAACCTGCAGATGATGACCTCAATAAACGAAAATAAGTTCGTTCCGTTCTTAGTTGAATGCGGAGCGCTGAAATTCGGCAGTTTTACCACA
Organism: Candidatus Fibrimonadales bacterium; assembly: GCA_009777135.1. GTDB lineage: Bacteria > Fibrobacterota > Fibrobacteria > Fibrobacterales > Fibrobacteraceae > Fibrimonas. Next base: position 2,704 of record WRMM01000283.1, on the reverse strand, counting down.
AAGAGCGGCCGAGTCAGCCCTTATTTTGTTAATATGGGAGCGGTCTGCTCAGGCAAAGGCATCTCGCTCTTGTCCAGCAACTATGCAAAAGTTTTTCAAGAACATTTTGCCGAAAAAGCAGACAATCTTTTTGGTCCCGCATATAAAGGCATTCCGCTGTGCGCGGCTACAGCCACCGCCCTGCACAAGGAATATGGAATAAATGTAAGCTTTACCTATAACCGCAAAGAAGCAAAAGACCATGGCGAAGGCGGGATTTTGGTTGGAGACGCCTATCAAGAAAAAAAACGCATTGTGATAATAGAAGATGTTATCACCGCAGGCACCTCAATAGAAGAAACAATGAAAATAATGCAGAATATTCCAAATGCAAAAGTTGTTGGCTTAATAGTGGCAATGGACAGAAAAGAAAAACTCAGCGATGGCAAAAGCGCATTGCAGCAAGTCAAGGAAAAATACGGCATAGAAACGCATTCAATAGCCTCCATAGAAGATATTTTAACGCTAGCTCTAAAAGAATATAAAGAAAGCATAGAGAAATATCGTTCAGAATGGGGAGCATAGAGTGAAATTAGCCATTATCGCATTTTTTTTAATATCGTGTTCGCCGAATTTTACTAACTCGCATAAGCTGTATAAAGGGATTCCTGCGAAAAATGAAAATATTGGCTATGTTGAGCTTGGCGATGCTTTTATGCTTACCCGCGCTGATTGGTTTTCAAAAAAATTAGATATGCAAAACGATTCAATTTATTCTAAACTGGAAACCCTAACCGATTCCATTGTTTTTAGCGAAATTCAAAAAACATGGACGCCTTCCATTGTTCAAAAAAAAGAAAAGGAAAATTTTTCAAGAGAAACTCTGAAAATGGATAAAACCGTTTTTATAAAAACAAGATTTCCGCAGCAAGGAATAGAAATCTCAGACAGCAAAGGCAACGTGCCAGACTATCTTTTTATAATCCACGAATACACCATTGGCGGAGATTTGGATGCGCAAAATTTTTATGACTATACAAAAGCGAATCTTGAAATGGAGCAAAAAAGGAATTTCAAAAAATTATCCATAATAGCAACTTTCACGCTTTGGGATAACAAAAAACAAATTCCGCTGAGAAGCGGCATAGTAAACACGCAAATTCCGGTAAAAGAAGACTCATTTAATATTGACGTATTTATAAAAGCAACTAAACAGGTGATTGCAGAATGTTTAAAGAAACTATAACTTAATGTTAGAGGAGAGTTGAGAGTTGAGAGTTGAGAGTTATAATTTAAAATTGAATGTGGGTTTATCGCCTATGTTTTATGAGTTTAAATGGTTTATTTTTGCTTTCTTAATTCTCAACTCTCAACTCTCAACTCTCAACTGTTATGCCGCTGCGCCAGTCACTTGGAAAGACGGGGAGTTTTTGCTTTGGAGTTATGGAAAACAGCATATTTCTTCTGCGGATTTTTGCTTTGCGCTTCGTTATGAGAATGAAAGAATAGGAAACCCGAATTGCTATGATGCAGGCGATTGGGAGCGAGATTCTACTGCGGCTTTGTATGCAAAATGGCTGAGCGCAAATTTGGATAATCGCTTGAAAGCAGAAGATTTGCGTCCTCGCAATTCGCATGTTATTGAAAGACTGCAATCTTTGAAAGATAGAAATTTATTGTTCAGCACCGCAAAAGACAATAATTTATGGTTTTTGCTTTTTGATGAAACAGGCTTGGAACCAAAGAAAATAGCGGTTTTTCCTTTGAGCATGGACTCTGCCAAAATAGCAAGAAAAATTGCAAGCGACTGGTTTGGCAGCACGCCGCAAACAAGACTTACTGATGCCGAGCGCGCAAAAAAGCAAAGCGAACCTGATGCATATTTTGCCGAGCAACCCATGCACGATGTATGGTTTGGCATTGGCACTGGCTGGAGCCGAGCAAAAATGCCTCTAACCCCAAATTCATGGTATAAAAATACGCTTAATTCAAGAATTAAAAATTTTAATAATGTAAGAGATTCAGCAAGCGCATGGAGTTTTATTGAAGATTCTGCGCCATTTTACAGCGCATATATTGGCGGTTCTTTATACGATTTTATAGGCTTGGAATTGGAATATCGCCGTTCTGCGCATGATGCTAAAATTGACGAAAACGATGATATTTACAATGAACTTAAGCACTGGAGATTTAATCGGCATGAATTTTTGCTATCCCTTATATTTATGACGGTTTTTAAACCGCACTCGCAAATTGAAATTGAACCTTATGCTTCGGCAAGCATTCTTTTCAGTTTCTTCACAGAAGATATTGAATTGCTAAAAAACTATGAAGATCAAAACTATCACTACTATTACGCAAATCGTTTTGAATTTAGAGATCATTACACAGTCATATCAATGAATCTAGGACTAAGAACAGCTTTTTTTAAAAACTATGCAATTAATTTGAAAACAGGCATAGCTAACCGCGGTACTTCAATGGTTGTTCAAGAAGTTATCGGCAGTTCCACAACAGATGTTTACATTGCGGCGGGGCTGGAATACCATATCAGATGGAAATAGGGCAATAACCGATTTTTGTCAATATTTTGTTATTTATTTTACTATATTACTATCCTGTCTTGGCGCGTTCGTCTAGTGGCCTAGGACGCTGGCCTCTCACGCCGGTAACACGAGTTCGAGTCTCGTACGCGCTATAAATCAGCTACAGCCTCTGTACGCAG
>WRMM01000282.1 GCA_009777135.1 Candidatus Fibrimonadales bacterium | reverse complement strand
AACAGGCTACAAAGACCAAGCTTTAAGCAACCGAATTTCTTATCAGAAACAATCTTTTCACATTATGCTTAGCACATTCTATAAAGCAACGCCAGATGGCATAGGCTACTTGGATCTTGCATATCAGGCTCCTAATTATTATTTTGCCCGTGCCATAGCTCAAGATTCCCGTACTCTTAGCGCTTACATGGATCAATTGAGATCTAAAGTCATGCCTGATATGGTAACTCTGAGGGATTCTGTGATAGCCAGAGATGGCAGCACAGAATTTGTTGTATATGGCAGTACTATGCAGCCGGTTTCAGCAGAATTGAAAACAATGAAGTTAATTCCGCCATCAAGAGTAAAATCAGAGATTATGGCTTTGCGCACTTTAGCTGTTGCTAATCAGGTGCGTTTAATAGGCTGGGAAAAACCCGTTGAAGAGGATTTGAATACGTATCGCAGGGTTATTTTAAGAACCACTACGGAGGCGGATTACCCTTCTCTCTTGAATTTCGCTGAGGCTTTGCAAAAATCTGATGTCGCTTTTGGCGTTCAGCAATTTTTATCCAGACCATCCGGTCCGGAAAAAATGCATTCCGCTTTGGAATTTGTGCTATATGCGTCGTTAAATTAGTTAGATTTTAAGGAGATTCTCTCTTATGCACAGCAATAAATATAATTTGCCGCTCAAAAAGCCTGCGGAGCAGGCGCAGCCTAAGCAGTTAAGCGAGAAAACTGCAAAAAAAGTAGCAGACATTGTTAGCCTAATGCTAAACGAAAAAAATAAGAGGTAATATGCAGAAATTTCTTTTAGCTGTTTTTTTTCTTGTATCCTTTGCTTTTGCGAGTGAAAGCAAAACCGCCGCATGGATAACCATTGACGGCGATATTGACGGAGGCATGAGCGATTATGTTAGCCGCGCCATAGCAGAGGCGGTTTCTAAAAATCCGGATTTAATTGTTTTTGAGGTGAATACCTTTGGAGGCCGCTTAGATGCGGCTTTTGATATTGTTGACACAATAACAGCCTTGAAAATTCCAACTGTTTCTCTGGTGCAAAAAAAAGCCATAAGCGCAGGAGCATTGATAGCGCTCTCCAGCGATAAGCTCTATATGCTCCCAAGCTCTACCATAGGAGACTGCGCGCCCATAGTGCAAAGCCCAGACGGACAGCCGCAGATAGTTGGCGAAAAAATACAATCGCCATTGCGGGCAAAATTCCGCAATTTGGCAGAGCGAAACGGGCATCCTCGCTTGCTTTCAGAATCATTTGTAAGCCCGGATTTGGGGGTGATGGAGCTTTCAAACGCAGATACTGTGATTTATGTAAATATTGCCGAGTATAACGATATGCCAGAAGAAGAGCAAAAAAAATGGACAGACAGAAAAACTTTGGTTAGGGCAGGCGAACTTTTAACCATGACAAACGAAGAAGCGCAGCACTTGAAATTTTCGCAGGGAACTCCGGAAAGCATAGAAGATTTTAAAAAGGAGCTAGGCATAACAAAAACCATAGCTATTAAAATTTCTTGGGCGGAGAATTTAACGAGATTTATAGGCGCAATATCTGGAATACTTTTGATAGCGGGTTTTGGCTTGCTTTACATGGAATTCAAAACGCCTGGTTTTGGCGTGTTCGGCATTATTGGCATTACGCTTATAGCCGTTGTGTTTCTTGGGCAGTACGCAAGCAGTTTGCACAATAAATTGCCGCTTATTTTGCTGTGTTTGGGCGTTGTGTTCATGCTTCTTGAAATTTTTGTTCTGCCTGGAATGTTTATTTGCGGAGCGGTTGGCATTCTTTGTTTTATAGCGGCTCTTGCAACCTCTTTTGATGCTTCTAGTTTGCCGGGATTTGCGCCTAAGTTTGGCGCTCTGTCAAATTTGCAATACGGTTTGCTATACATAATGCTATGCGCATTGCTGGCTGCTTCTTTGCCAATTTTGCTTTCAAAATATTTATTGCCAATACTCCCAGACGCATTTACGCCCATAAACAAAGTTGATTTGTCCAAAGCCTATTCCCCCGTTGAAAACTTTGTGGACGAGGTAAAAAAAGGCGACATAGGCATAGCCTTAACCGATTTGCGCCCCAGCGGGCACGTAAAATTCGGCGACAGAATGCTAGACGCCCAATCCCGAAGCGACTTTATAAACGCTGGCACAGAAGTAAAAATTGACTTTGTAGAAGCAGGAAAGGTGTGGGTGGTTAAGGGTTAGCCCTCTTCTGTTCTCCATCCCAGTTTTTTGTCTGCTGCTATGTCCATTGCCGCGCTTGCTGGCATTTCGTAAAGCAGGGCGCAAATTTTTATGCTTTCAAATCCTGCTCTTTTTAAGGCTCTTGCGCAAGAAGCAGTTGTTGCTCCTGTTGTGTAAACATCGTCCACAACAACAACTCCGTTTTTAAGCTCTGGTTTTGCTTCTATGTTTTTTGCCTCAAAAGCACCGGCAACGTTCAAAGAACGGGCATTGCTGCCCAGTAGCGTTTGCGAGGGTTTGTAAATTCGTCTTTTTAGGATATTTGTTTGCAATTTTCCATTGCATTGCAAGGCTAGTTCAAGGGCAGCCTGCTCGCTTTGGTTGTAGCCTCTTTCGCGCATTCGCGCGCTGTGCACGGGCACTGGGAGAAAAGCCATGTTTTTTCCCCAGCTTTCCAAGATTTGCAGAGCCTCGCCTTTTCGCCCAACAGAGGAATGAGCCACCAAGTAGGAGGCTATTTTTTGCATTCCTTTGTATTTCATGGCTAAAATTAGCTTTCTTGTAAGGGAATTCATGGGAAAAAGGCAAATTGCATCCTCTTTGCCAGGCCATATCGGGCGTTCTCCGCAAGCAATAAGCTCTTCTTTGCAGCTAGGGCAAAGCCAAGGGTCAAGTTTTTGCGAACTGCCGCACCCAGTGCAGACATTCCCAAAAAAGAAAAACGAAATAGAGTCTTTTAGGTTCATACTCCTTAGACGCTTTTCGCAGGAAAAAAAATATAAAAAGTGATATTTTTTTGCATTTTTTACTATAGTAAGCAATGATTAATTCAATGCTTGGGAGTGGGGAGTAGGGAGTGGAATAAAATAATTACAGCAAAAACCTGCGTTTTTGAGCCAAAATCGCTGAAAGCGTCAACACTTGTTTGCAAAATGTATTTTTTTTGCATTTTTAAAATTTTTTTACCCCCTTTTTTCCGTCTAAGGGATAGACAAACCCCAAAATAGGAGAAAAAAAATGGGAGAAACCAACGCAAACCGCAAATTCAAGAACAGCGTTTTCACCACGCTGTTCGGAGAAAAGGAACCGCTTCTGGAAATGTACAACGCTGTAAG
>WRMM01000281.1 GCA_009777135.1 Candidatus Fibrimonadales bacterium | reverse complement strand
AACCATTTTTGAGGCATTCCATAAATTGGGCGGTGTTATGCGCTATGGCATCCCCGAATTTCGCTTGCCGAATGTGATTGTTGACAAAGAAATAGAAACGCTGAAAAAAATGGGCGTTGAGTTCAAAACCAATTTTGTGGTTGGCAAAACCCGCAAGCTTGAGGATTTGCTGAAAAAAGACGGCTTTGATGCAATATTTATTGGCAGCGGAGCGGGGCTTCCGCTTTTTATGGGAATACCAGGCGAAGATTTGAACGGGGTATTTTCTGCAAACGAGTATTTGACAAGAGCGAATTTAATGCGCGCCTATGAAAAAGACATTGCAGACACCCCAATTTGGGATGGCAAGCAAGTGGCGGTGCTTGGCGGTGGCAATGTTGCTATGGATGCTGCGAGAATGGCCGTGCGAATGGGAGCGGAAAAAGTTCGCGTTATTTACCGCAGAACTGCAGCAGAAATGCCAGCAAGGGCGGAGGAGGTGCATCACGCTATTGAAGAGGGCGTTGAGTTTTGCTATTTGCAAAATCCTTGCGAAATTCTAGGCGACGAGAGCGGTTTTGTTCGTGGTTTGAAAATAGACAGGTACAAGCTTGGCGAGCCAGATGCTAAAGGTAGGCCGCGCCCCGTGAAGTTGGAAGGCGAAACTTTTGAACTTGCCGTTGACACGGTTTTGGTTGCTATTGGAAATTCCTCTAATCCATTGCTCAGCCAAGGAACTCCGGAATTAAAAACAAATAAATGGGGCAACATCGAGCTGTCAAATCCAGAAATAAATGCAACGCACATGGAGCGCGTTTTTGCAGGCGGAGACATTGTGCTTGGAGCTGCAACGGTGATACTTGCGATGGGCGAGGGCAGACGCGCAGCGAAGGGAATAAATGAGATGCTGAGGTTTTGAGTGAGAAAAGGTGGTGATGGACGCTATCAATGAAAAAATCCTATTTTCCCGCTCTTGACTCGCTGCGGTTTTTCGCTTCTCTCAACATAGTTCTGCTGCATTTTTCAACGTCTAGTTTGCTCTCTTATTCAAAGGGAACTTTTTACGAGCCAATAATAAAGGGACCGTTTTTCAGCGCTAGCGTGTTTTTTTTGCTGAGCGGATTTATTTATTCCATTTTGTTTAGCAATGAAGAACGGGTGCCAAAACTTAAAGCTTTTATTAAAGAACGTTTTTGGCGGCTTTATCCTTTGCATCTGGTTTGCACGCTGCTCATTTTTGCCATAACAATTTACAGAACAAATCTTTTGAACGATGCCATTTATGCAATCAAAACCCTTGCCCTGCATTTAACGCTCTCGTGGGCTTTTGTCCCAAAACTTGGGCATCACCTGAACCAGCCTTCTTGGGCTTTGTCCGTATTTTTTCTGTGCTATCTTTTAACTCCGGGTTTTTCAAAATTTTTGAACAAGCAAGGCAAAAAAACTCTTTGGCTTTTGTTTTTAGGAACTTGGATAATTCTGCTTTTATCTGTTGTCTGTTTTGATAAGCTGCCAAATATTTTTAGGGGCATTAGTTTTTTCAGCGGAATGCTGCTGGGAAAATTGTTTATAAATAATGCAATCCCGCTGCCTAAAAAAGCTTTGCTAAACGATTTGTTTTTATTGTTTGCAGTAATTTTGCTATGCGTAAATGTTTACTATTTAAAACAGATAAATACAGGATTGTCTTATCATTTTATTGCTCCTGTTTTATATTCTTTGCTTTTGCTTTTTTTGGCAAACAACAAGGGAATCATAGTTAAGATTCTTTCCATGCCGTGGCTTAGGAGTTTGGGCAAAGTGTCTTTTTCTGTTTATCTTTTGCATGGCGTTTTGATAGAATTTTTGCATTTGTATTTGAGCAAAGTTTTGTTTTGGGTATACAATCCATTCAACAATCCCATTGCAACACTAGTGATTTTAATTTTGCTTTACGGCGGATGTTTGATCCGAGAGCGAGTTCTACGCCGTTCTTTTTAACTTCCCCAGTATTTTAATGCATTTATCAGCATTGCTGGTTGTTATATTCGGATATGTGACCACGGCATTTTTTGGGAAATCTACGTCTAAGTCTATATCATCTACAGCAACCCATTTCTTTATATGAGGGTGCATTCTTAAATATTCTAAAATTTCAATGGAACGAGTGCGTTTAATGTCTTCATATTTAGGCAAGCCTTTGAAAAAAATCGGAGTATAGCCATAGAGATATTTTTGCAAGCCGTGCATGCGCAGCAAAAAAGGAAAATAATCTCCCGTTGTTCCGCTTCTCCAAGAACTTGACACAACAATTTTAGCTCCTGTCTCATCAAGAATTCGTTTTATTTCTTTTACAGCATCTTTATCCCAGTCATAATATGCCGCCGCAACATCATACTTATCAAATTCGCGATAATCAACCTCAAACTCATCTTCCAATTTTTTAAATAGCTGTTCCATTTCAGCATCATTGTGCACATATTTAAAGCGATATTCTGTAAACGGCTGAATTACTCCGTCAATATCCAAGAACAATGCCTTTTTAATTTTTTCCCTGCTAAAGTCTATCCATATATCTTCTCTTTCATTATATCTAATATTGAGATTTTCCATCATCTCCGATTTTTTCATTGGCTTTGGCGATACGATTTTAATCATTAAAGTGAATTTAGAAATATATAAAGAAGCAGTTCATTAAGTTTTGTGCGATAGGGCGTAGCAAATTTTCTATATTATCCCTAAATGTCCAAAAACGCGCACATAAATCCCCCTTTCAAGCCTCCGCCGGAGGTTCTTAAAACGGTTTTGAAGCCTCTAGGCGAGGCTTGGGAGAGCGTTGCCGATTTTGGGAAATTTACGCAAAAAAACGGCGAAAACAGCTCATTTTGGACGTTTTCAGTATTTGGCGCAATAAGTTCAGTGCTCCTATATGTGGGCATATATAGCGAGCAACAAAAAAGCGCAAAAATAAAAATTGCCCCCCCCCCGTAACTTCATATACATTGAACGCTTACGGCGTTTCCAGCCTTTTATTCACTTCTTTTTCAACACGTTTAACACGGAGGAAAATTATGCCTTTTCTGAGCGTAAAATCTATGCTTATTGTTGCAATTGTGTTTTTCTGCAATTTGTCTTTTGCAGATGAATCCATATTGCTTAACCCACTTCCAGCAGAGCAACCCACGGCTCCACCGCCAAACGCTCCTGCAACCGTTGCTCCAGCAGAGCAACCCACAGCTCCACCGCCAAATGCTCCTGCGACTGTTGCCCCGGCAGAGCAATCCACAGCTCCGCCGCCAAATGCTCCTGCAACCGTTGCCCCAGCAGAGCAACCCACCGCTCA
>WRMM01000280.1 GCA_009777135.1 Candidatus Fibrimonadales bacterium | reverse complement strand
CAATTATTTTTACAGGCGCGGCAGTTTTTTTCTCTGCCGCTTTTTTCTCCGATTTGCTTTCGTTGCATCCTGTGGCAAAAAGCAGCGCCAAAAGAAGGAAAGCGGCGAGTGAAACGAGTCCCTTGCGGACAACGCGCGTATCAAAGCGATATTTTTTCATAGAAACCTCACAGGTTATTGCTTGGGTGAAACTAGGAAAAGTTTTTGATATTAGCGATGAGGTTTATTTTTAGGGGAATGTGTCCGTTCAAAATCATCATCGCTAGCCAGAGAAAATTCCGGCACGGGCTGGCCTTGCAGTATTTCAAAGGGAATAACAGTGTTGTTAGCCACAGCGCGCCTAAGAACATCCGGAGAAAGTTTTTGCGCTTCTGCCAACGCATCCACAAACGGCTTCACTGCGTTTAGCCTGTTGCGCCGCGCTAGCAATACCAAAGCCGCTTGATTGATAATTTTTGGGCAACATTCATCGCCGGGTTTTATATCCCAGTTTTGATACAAAATAGAATGCCCTTCTTGCAAAGCAACCACAGAATAGGAACCTTTGATGATTGCCGCATCTGCAACGCCCGATTCCAATGCGGGAAGCATTGCGTCAAATGCCATGTATTTATATTTAACGCCAGATATATCCGCGCCTAAACGCTGGGCATCTTCGGCAAATTGCTTAATCAAAGCGCAATCCGGCTCTGCGACGGCTATGGTTAGCCCGCCAAGTTCATGCAAGCGGTTATTCAATCCTTTTCGCAAAACAAGCGTTGCTCCATAAGGATAGGTAACTTTGCCTGCAACAGCAAGCTGATTAAATCCATCCAGCTCCGCAAAAGCAGCGAGTTTCTCGGCATCCACAAATCCTGCATCCAAGTTTCCGGAAAGCAGCAAGTAGCCAACATCCGACAATGAACGAAAATGCTGAAGATCCGCAATGGAATTATTTTGCGAAGCATACACAGCGGCAGAAAGATATCCGCCGCCATGCCCAACTTTTATCTGCTCATCGTTTTTTTTGCAAGAAGCCACAATCAAAAAAAGCAAGAAGAGATATTTTTTCATAGAAACCTCGCTGGTTAATAGTTTGGGTGAAACTAGGAAAAGCTTTTGACATTAGCGACGAGTTTTATTTTTAGGGGAATGTGTCATTTAAACAACCTTAAAAAAATCTCAACAATTTGCGAATCAAAAGATGTTCCAGAATCTTTTTGGATAATGGCTATGGCTTTCTCATGCGGAAAACTCGGCTTATACGGACGCTCTGACACAAGCGCGTCATACACATCTACAATGGCCATTATTCGCCCTTGCAAAGGTATTTCTTTCCCTTTCAATCCATGCGGATATCCTTTGCCATCCCAGCGTTCATGATGATATTCGGCAAAAAGCTTGGCGTGGTGCAAAAACTGTGTATTGCCGGTTTGAGCTATCATCTGGTCAATAATCTGCTTGCCTTCCGTAGTGTGATTGCGTATTTTCATAAATTCATCAGGAGTCAGCTTGCTAGGTTTGTTTAAAATCTGGTCAGGCACGGAGATTTTTCCTATGTCGTGCAAACGAGCAGAAGCTACCGCGGTATCCAAATCCCATTCCACCATCTCTTCCCAGTATAAACCTTCGTTCACCATAGCTTCCATCAAAATCTTTATATAGCGCGATGTCCGCTCAATATGGCCGCCCGTTATCTTATCACGACTTTCAACAAGGTTAGCCATAACAAAAACAATAGCGTTTTGCAAGCGCTTTAATTCTATTGTATTTTTCCTTTCAATACCTATATTTATGCTTTGCGTACCCATGATTATCCTTCACCATCTAAATCCATCCAACTCCGCAAAAGCAACGAGTTTCTCGGTATCCACAACGGCAGAAAGATATCCGCCGCCATGCCCAACTTTTATCTGCTCATCGTTTTTTTTGCAAGAAGCCACAATCAAAAAAAGCAAGAAAAGTTTACTTAAACGCATACTGGAAAGCCAATTCAACGCGATTAATTGCGCCGCTTGGAGTTTTTGCATCGTCTGCCGCATTTGTATAATCTGTGTCTATGCGAAAATATTCAACTCCCAAAAATGCGCTGGGGGTGAAATTATACCTCAAGTTTGTGTATATTCCCGAGTTGCTGCTCGGTCTTCCCGGCTTTAGTTTATCGTCGTTGCTGATGGATTCCAGTCCGCCGCCGCCATTAAAGGTGAGGTTTGCGGGGAGCTTAACGCCAAGATTTGCCCATCCGCCTACTGATTTTATGCCGTCAATCTCAGTTATGGTTGCTGTGCGAGTCAAGCCTATGCTTCCGTTGGAATAATTTCTTAGATTTTGCCCATAGAAAAATTCGCCGGAGAGACTTAAAATACTGATTACAGGCAAACTTAAATCTGCGTTTATAGACCAGGATTTCGGCAATTTCACATACGGCTGGTTTTCGGTTGTATCGGTGTTTTTTTCTTTGGCGAAATGCCCCGAAACGCCTAGTTCCAAATTCTGTTTTTCGCCTGCCCATCCTGCCGGAATTTTCGCTCCAACACGCCCCTGCACAGCCGGAACTTCTGGAACCGTTGCTCCGCGATCGTCCAGCGCCGCAACGGCTGCTTCAATTGGCCCGATTACTTGCGTTATGCGAATTTGCGGACGGCGCGTGCCTATGTTGCCAACATAGTTAAAAGTGCCTTCGCTCAATATGGCAGGGTCGCGCGGAGAAAATACTTCCCCGGTTTGGCCAAAAAGAAGAGTTAAGCCCAAGTCGCTGAACTTGACTTGCCCAAATGCTTGCCTTATGCGAAAACCGTCAAATCCATTGCTATTGCGACCGTTGCTGTTATTGAAGTCGGTCTCGAATCTTCCGGATAGTTCCGGTGCTCCTTCTGCTTGAGGGCCATTTAAATTGAGACCGAACCTTGAGTGATTCACATTGAGAAGCGTGCGGCTTCCGCCCTTGTCATTGCCGCTTGGCGCAACAAAAGACCAGTTCCGAGCGGTAGTGCTTGCAACACCATCTTCCCAAACCGTGTTCAGCTGCACAAATCCGTAAACAGAAACTGATTCTGATGCCGTAGCGATTGAAGTTGCCGCTAGCAAAGCTGCAACAGAAACGAGTCCCTTGCGGACAGCGCGCGTATCAAAGAAATACTTTTTCATAGGAAGCTAATGTAAAAATGTTCTTTAAAATTTGAGGAAGGGTTTATTTTTTGAGGAAAACGTCCTACTTGGAACTCGAAAGCGGAGTAGCTAAATACCGCTCGCCCGAATCGGGCAACATGGCTAATATCACTTTGCCTGCTTTCTCCGCTTTGGCTGCCAGTTTCAACGCCGCGC
>WRMM01000279.1 GCA_009777135.1 Candidatus Fibrimonadales bacterium | reverse complement strand
TTCAAGCTGACTTCTTTAATACGCCAAGCATGGCTGGCATCACTAGCGCAACTGGTGGCGGTGGTGAAGCATTGGCTTCCAGCGTAACTCCTGCTACAGAATTGACGGTTAGAGCTTTTGACCAGAATTTGCAAGCTAAAATTTCAAATATCTTGAGCGATTCTCGCTCTGAAATTTTAGCAAGCCCGCAAATTTCAACTTTAGATCATACGGAAGCCACTATTTTTATGGGAGACGAGATTTCCATAAGAATTGTAGACGCTAATGGGCAATCTGCCCAGCAACTGGTAGAAAGCGGCATTAAACTGACGGTAACCCCTCATATTGCCGGTGACAACAGAATTTTGCTGGATTTGTATCCAGAAAATAATAGCTACAGCTATGACGAAAGAGGCAACGTTGTTATCAGCAAACAATGGGCGCAAACCAAGGTTGTGGTTTCTGATGGAGAAACCATTGTTATAGGCGGCTTGACCAAAAACGATGAGATGGAAACAGAAACTGGAATTCCATTCTTGAAAGACATTCCTATTTTGGGATATTTATTCAAGCATACCAGAAAAGAGATTACCAAAAAAGATTTAGTTATATTTGTTACTCCACGCATAGTACGTAACTACTTGTCTGGCGCACCGGTGGCTAAGGCCGTCTCAGCTCCCACTGCAACGTCGGTAGAAAGCGTTGATTATGATGATGGCTGGGAATGATATTTGGAATTATTTATTTAGCGTTGCCGTTTTTAATGGCATTTCCGGCCTCAGTGGCTTTTATTAAATGGAGAAATGCCTCTTTTAAAGATAAACAGCTTGCTTTGGAATTTTTTGGCTTTTTCGCATTTTTCCTTTTCAATATCTTTTTTACCTACCAGTATTTATTTTTATCATCGGCTTACGGTTTTTCTTCTAGAATTCTAGACCCTTTCTTTTTTCTGTTTTTGGTCCAAAAAGATATATCTTATGCTATTAGCAAAAAAAGCCAGAAAACTCTTTTGATTTTGCTGATTGAAAATGTATTTTTGCAGATTTTTATATATATGCTGCCGAAAAGCGTTTATGGCTATGAGCTATTAGATTTATTTGCAATGCTGTTTGTTATTTATATAGCGTTTCGCATAGGCGAAGAGTATTACAGAGCAGCTTATATTCCAAAAATATCAAGATATTTAATTATTGCGCTTGCAATTATGTGCCTTTTATTTGATGCTCATATATTCAGGCTTCTTTTTATTTCCGTGGTATTTTATGTTAGTTTGGAGAGAAGGCAGTTTGAGCTTCACGGCTTGCAGATGGAGACCATAAATCTTCTTACTGAGCAGGCCGGATTTAAAAACATGATGCATGAAATTTCCAATTCAATTAAGGATTTTTCCAATAAAAAAGACGCCGCAAATTCTTATTTGGATAGTTTGCGCCAATTTTTGTCTGCCAAGGGGGCGGCAATTTATGAGTGGGAGAGCAGTAAAAGTTATTTTTCTTGCGTGGCTGTTACCGGTCTTTATTTTCCGCTTGGCATTGGCAGCGAAAAATTATTCACCAGAACGGATTTGCTGCGCGAAATGGCTTTTAAGCAGCAGATAAAAGACCAGAAGTCTATGATCTGGAAATGCGGCCATGGCGGAACAGGCATACATTTAAGCCATTCCTCAGACAATATGGAAGAGATTTTTGGAAATTTGTCTCAAGAAATGCATTCAATAATACTTATTCCGCTTTTGCAGGAATCCGAGCTTTTGGGAGTTCTGGTTTTGCAAAACAAAAAGGGTGGCAGTGATTATTTAACAGAAGCAGATTTTAACGTGGCCAAAGCCTTTTCTAATTTTGCGGCTATCATCTTGAGCACCAGCCGCATGGCGGCGCAAAAAAATGAAAATCTGAGAATGTCTATGGAGCTTATTTCTGGCAATGTTATTCAAAGTTCTTTATTTACGCATGATATTCCGCAAATAGATGGAATAGACGTTTCATTTTTTATGCTACCCGCAAAGGAAATAGGCGGAGATTACTATGATTTTTTTGAAAAAGACGGCAAACTCGGCGTGGTTATAGGGGATGTTAGCGGCAAGGGAGTTTCTGCCGGTCTTTTGGTTGCTATTATGCAAACATATTTGCAAAATCAATACAAAACAGAAGATGATTTGAAAAAGCTGATAGTTGGTTTGAATGATTATTTGTCTAACAGAATAGAGAATGGAATGTTTGTGACTTTGCTGTTTTTTGAGTGGGATTCAAGGCGGAACAAATTGCATTACGTTAGCTGCGGGCACGAGCATATTTTGCATTTCCGCTCCAAAAGCCAAACCATTGATCGTATTCGTTCCGGCGGTCTTGCTCTTATGATGGATTCCGATATAGAGCCGTACATTAAGGATTGCGAGCTTGCTGTGGAAGAAGGCGATTCAATAATTTTATATACAGACGGCATTACTGAGACTTTCAACGCTTCAAAGGAGATTTTTGGGCTTGAGAGATTTGTGAATTTTTTTGAGAATCACCCCATCAACAGAAACTCAATAGAAAAACAGCTCCCACGTCTCCTTGAAGACTGGCGTGGCGAAGCAATGCAGTCAGATGATATTACCTGCGTTTTGATGCAGTTTTGACCAGATAATCAGCTAACAGCCCCAAACCCAAGCAATGCCAAAAGAATTATTCCAAGACCGGTGCGGTACCATGCAAAGGGAATAAAATTTCTGGTTTGAACGAATTTCAAAAGCCATACCACGGTAAGCCATGCAAAAATTGTCGCTGCAATGTATGCAACTATGGCTTCTGGCGTGAATAAGCCTGCTGTGTTTCCGGCTTTGATTTCTTTGAACAATTCGTATGACCCGGCGGCAAACATTGTTGGAATGCCGACCAGAAAAGAAAATTTGACTGCTTGCGGGCGTGAAAGGCCCACAATAAGGGCCGCCATAATAGCCATGCCAGAGCGGGATGCTCCAGGGAAAATTGCCGCAATCAATTGCCCAGCGGCAACAGCAGCAACCACCGCCCAAGTTAAATTAACATTCAATTCTCTTTTTTTGGATTTATATTCTACCGCAAAAATAATAAAACCGCCTATTAACACCGCAAGCGCAACTGGCAAAATGGTTTCTGGCAATTTAAGCCCTGATATTTTTGCAATAAAGCCGCCCAAGCCTGTTAAAAAAAATGCGGCAAATAATTTTAACACATAATCTTTGGTGGCAGGATTTTTCCAGTCAGTAAAAAAACTTGCTATGTCTCTCCAAAACACAAGCGCGCAAGCAGCTATTGGCCCAACTTGAATCAAAACATAAAAAGCATCGCTGAATTCGCCTTTTAAAAAATTGTTG
>WRMM01000278.1 GCA_009777135.1 Candidatus Fibrimonadales bacterium | reverse complement strand
TATTGCGGATGGCAATGGATATTCAAATGTTTGGCCGAAAAATCCGAGTGAGAGGGGGACGGAAAACGGATAAGAGATTGAAGGCATACAAGAAACTTATACTTAAAAAATAAGATGCGTTGGCCCTGAAAAACAACCCCACGAAGCCAAAGTCTCGCAGGCTGTTTTTCTATATTTATTCTTATGAAGCCGAAACTTTATCTTGATACTTCTGTGTTTGGCGGATACTTTGACAAAGAGTTTTCCGAGCATACCGTTCCTTTGTTTAATCGAATAAAAAACGGCGAATATTTTCTGCTATATTCTGCCGTAACGCAGGATGAATTAGAAAACGCTCCGCAGAATGTGAAAGATTTGCCTAATATAATAGATCCAAGCCACAAAGATTTTTTAGTACCTACAACAGAAGAAGTTGTGTTGGCAAAGAAATATATAGAAGAAAAGGCTGTGGGCAAAACAAGCTATGCTGATTGTTTGCATATAGCATTGGCTACCGTGCATAAAGCAGATTATTTGGTTAGTTGGAATTTTAAGCATATAGTTAATGTTCAAAGGATTCAGAATTATAATTCAATCAACTTAAAAAACGGCTACAAATTTTTGGAAATTCGGTCGCCGAGGGAGTTTGCTTATTATGGAGACGATTGAAAATTTCAACGCTGTGCAATACATGAGGGAACAAAGAGATAGCCTTGCGCAAAAACTTTGGTCCATGAAACCTGCAGAGGTAGTAGAATATTTTGAACGAAAAGCGAGAGCGGCATCAATGAATTTTCGCTCCTGTGCTGATAACGAATAAATAATCAGAACCCCACAAAAACCAAACCGCCGAAGAGGCTTGGGAAGCCGCATGGAAACGGTTTCGCTTTTCTTTTTGGCAAGCATTTTTCGTTTGATAACTTCAATAGTGCTTTCGTCTGGCTTTGCTATTATCAAAGTTCCGTTTTTTTTCGCTTCCATAAAATCATCCGCAAAGCAGTTGTTTTCATAGTAGGTTGGGTCAATTCCCGATTTCTTGCTCATAAAGCCTCCTTTCTTTTTTTCGGCTTTGAGGGCTTCCATTTAGAACTACCAAAATAAATTTCCAATGCTAGTTCCCAATGCCTCAGCCAGCTTTTGCGCTGATTTCCTGCCGATGGGTATCCGGTTATGCTCCATGTCGCTGATTGCCGTGGCTGCGATGCCGCTTTTATCCGCCAGAGCCTTTTGCGTAAGGTTTCGGTTTTTGCGAAGCAGGCTGAGATTTCCGCTGGGGGTCATCTTTGCCCTTGCTTCTTTGTACCAGTCCATGTTCTGCACAGGCATTGCCGCGGTGTCTAGGTCGCTTTCGGCAAAATTGCCCGAAGGCGTAATCTTTACGTCTCTGTAGTTGAGCCGCAAAAACGATACCAGCTTG
The DNA here is from genome assembly GCA_009777135.1 of Candidatus Fibrimonadales bacterium. Classification (GTDB taxonomy): domain Bacteria; phylum Fibrobacterota; class Fibrobacteria; order Fibrobacterales; family Fibrobacteraceae; genus Fibrimonas. The sequence goes on along the minus strand of WRMM01000278.1, from coordinate 1,926 downwards.
CGCGGTATAACCGGAGCTTCTATTCTAATAGGGGGCTGATTCACGACTGCCAACATAGTAAACCTCAATCTGCACACCTGTTTTCGTTTCCTCCCAGCAAGCTACCCACTTGCGGGAGAGGTGGCAATGGTGTTTTTTGCCGCCAAGTTTGGAGTAGTTTGGCCACTCTGGTTGCACAGGGCCGGATTCTTTCAAATCCTCAACCAGCTGCGCAAGCAGCAGAGTCTGCGGTGCAGGCATTTTAGCCATGCCTTTTTCTGCCCGCTTTGTCATGGTCACTTCAAACATCTATCCTAAATATACTAAAAAATTTAGTAGCCGCAAAGTCAAATCCATAAATTACTCCTTAACCTTCACTGTTGCATCGCAGGTCATTTATTTATACCGTAAATTAAAAATCAGAATATGGCAAATCTAACGCTTCACTTCTATATACATCTATATTTTTATAACCATTATCTTTTAAATAATCGTCTATACAAATCTCAAGCCTCTTGTTTTACTTCCGCCACATTGCTTGCTTCTTGCGAACCACCCTTGTCTTTTCCAAACCTGCTATTATGCCATAAAGCGGTTTGAATTAAAGCATCTGAGTGCAAATATATGTCGTCAAGAGTTTTTATCTCTATTTTATTTTCTTTGCTATCCTGCCCAAACAAGGCAATAAATTTTTTAGCAGGATTGTTAAAATATAAACGGCAAACAATTTTTCTTATGCTATCATCAAGCAGAATATTGAAATAACTTTGCGTATCTCTATAAAATACTCTATCAGCGCTTATTTGCTTTCTTAGGATTGCCTTTACAATTCTAAAGCCTTCCAACTCTTCTTCCGTTGTTACAATACCATTTCCGCTATCAATGGAAGTTGAAGCTGAATCAGGCGCTACTTGAGTTTCTTGCGCAGGTTTTTCTGTATTAAGAGCTGATTTTAGGCGGTCAGAAATAATTTCGTTTATGGTTTGTGAAAAAGTTCTTTTTATCAAGCTGGTGAAAATATCAAGCTGCTTTTGATTTATTATGCCAGAATAAACTTGTTTTGTAAGCACCCTAACAAAGTCTGCGCTTGGATTATTCATTTCTGAATTTATTACGCTTTTAAGTTCTTTAACATATTTTAATTCGCTTGCAGTGCAAGACAATGCGTCAACATCAATATATGACTTGTGGAATTTTTTTACTTCCTCTATAACATTGTCTTTTATATCTTCCATATTAAGCTCAAGAAATGGTTTCTCATCCATTTTATTAGGCTCCGCTAAATCGGAATAAAAAAGGTATTCTATGCCATTTGTTAATATAGCGAATTTTGCTTTTGATACATGGAAGTATCTTAATAGCTGGTTATCGTGCAAATTTAGATTTTGCCCCCAATGCTTGCATTCAATGAGTATCAGCGGTTCCCCGTCTTTGAATATGGCGCAATCTATTTTTTCGCCTTGCTTGGTACCTATATCGCATGTGTATTCAGGCACAACCTCCGAAGGGTTGGTAGTATCATAACCCAATGCTCGCAGGAACGGCATTATAAATGCGATTTTTGTTGCTTCTTCCGTGCGCACAAGTTCTTTATTTTTGCAAACTTTTTCGCCCAACTGCTTTATTTCGTCTTTGAAATCCATTTTTTTAACTCCTATTTTGTTTTGTTAAATTTTACTCCCGCCAGAGCCTCCACCTGAGGCTTCTTTATGTTGGTTCTGTAAGCTAAATCGGTATAGATTTCCAGCAGATAAAATATGTTGGCTAGTTTAAGAACGTTTAATTCTTTTCTTTTTTGAGCGTAGCATAAAGATTTTACCGTTTGAATTAGATAAGATTCATTTGAATCAAGATTCTTGCTCTTGGGGAATAGCAGGCTGTTATTTTCTAAAAATTGCGAATAGTCCGCATCTGCGCTATGAGCCATAAACGAAGAAAGAACAGCGA
>WRMM01000277.1 GCA_009777135.1 Candidatus Fibrimonadales bacterium | reverse complement strand
TGAAGCTCACAGCGATGGAATTTTGGGACCAGGCGGCAAAGGCTTGGTTGCGCAGCTCGGCTTGGAAAACAGAGTTCACTTATCGCTCTCAACATTTGGCAAAGCCTACGGAACAATGGGAGCCTGCGCATTTGGCTCTAAACTTATGATTGATTATTTGATAAACCATGCGCGCAGTTTTATCTATTCCACGGCAATTTCTCCCGGAGCGGTTATATCCATGCAAAAGGCAGTTGAGGTAGCAACCAGAGAAAGCTTTCGCAGAGAAAGCGTGCTGAAAATGTCTGCGAATTTCAGGCAAAGAATCAAAGAAGCTGGCATTAATTGCCTGCAAAGCGAAACGCAAATAGTGCCTGTTGTGCTTGGAACTTTGGAAAAAACGCGAAAATGCCACGCCTTTTTGCTAGAAAAAGGCTTTTGCACCGCTTATGTCCGCCCTCCAACCGTGCCAAACGGCACCGCAAGGCTAAGAATAAATATATGCGCCTCGCACAAAGAAAAAGACATTGAGAGTTTAGCAGAAGCGTTAATTTTATATATTCAACATCAATGAACAAGTTAATATTAACATTGTGTTTCGCTTTGCTCACATTGGTGTCTTGCAGCGATAATTTGTTTGGCAGTCCCGGTGGTTCCGGAAAAAGCGATTGCAAGCAAGATGCTGAATGCTGGCGTATTGAAGCAGAAGAACTTTTCAGAAAAGCAGAATATGAAAAGTCTTACAAAGCTTATGAAAAAATAACCCAGATAGATTCAAAGCGTTCGGTAGGATGGTTTGGAATGGCAAAGGCCGGGATGTGGAGATGGCGCGTAACTCCCTTTAATATTACCAGCATGTCAAAAGATTTCAAAGACCTAGAGCCTCTTGAAATGATTCAAAAACTGGAAATAATAGAACGGAACAGATATCTTCAAGGCGCCAAAAACGCTTATAGAGCCTTGGATACTTTGAACAGGCGCGATTCCCTAACAGAGCTATGGCTTGATGCAGGAAAAGTTCCTCCTACAGGATCAGAAGAAGAAGAATTCCCTATGAGCGATATGGAATACAGAATAAAAAATCTCAGTTTCAGCTTTCTTTTATCAAAAACATTGTACGATGTTCTAGGCAGCCCTGTTTTTGATGCTTTTGGCTATGGCTGCATATACGATTCAAGACCTAGCGATTATATAGCCTATGGTTGCGACTCATACCCATCAATGAGTAAAAGCTATATGCTTGACTTTGATGATAATGGTAACTTTATGCTGGATCTTGAAGCATTTAAAGATCTTCTTAAAAGTGAAGAAGACTTAGAAGGAGCAGTTGTGCAAATCAATGAGATATTAGATAACCTTGAAAACAATTTAAATGAATTGATTGACTTTATAAGCATATTCTCTGACGATTCAAACGATGAAGACGAACTCCAAAAACAAATAGAAGATTTTAAAGGCTATGCTTTATTTTATCAATTAAATAGAGGCGTAGATAACGATGGAGACGGATGCATAGACGAGGAGCTGATATTTAACGAAAAAGTTTACGATGTGGATGGAGACGAGCTTCAAGGCGAAAATGCAAGGATCCTCTTTTTTCCGCCTTCGCCTCCTGCTCCCTCTCCCTGGGAATGCATTAATATACCGGGCACAGTTCCAAACGAATGTATAATGCGCAATGTTCCAAGATATTCTGATGCAAACGGAAATCCTGTTATCCACAATATGAAGTCTAATGATGATGACTGGTTTATTATGACTATAACAGGAAATGCAGAAGGAGCCATTGATACCATTATCAGAGTATCGTGGAGCCTTGAAGAAAATGGTTTTATACGCGGACCCAGTTATGATAATAAAGAAATAAGAAAAGAAGTTCAAACGGAAAAGGATAAAAACGGAAGAACCGTATGCTGGAGCTTGGCAGATAGGCAGAACGAAATTGGCGGATGCTGGCACAACTATGATGCCGATAAGTTTAGAAAATATCGAGACAATCCAATTCAGCGAGAAAAAGGGAGCATGAATCCCGAATGTTATCGCCATTATTAGAGATTTATTAAATGAAAAAAATTATTTTAGCCATGACATTTTTTGCGGTTTGCGCTTTTGCAGTCAAAGCTCCGCAATACCGTTCTTCGCGCGTTCACGGAATGGGCAACGCCTTTATAGCAGTTGCAGACAACAAAGACGCGCTCTATTATAACCCTGCCGGGCTTAATCTGATAGGTCGTCTTGGCAATTTTGAAAAAAATCCCGATATGGGCTACATGACAAAAAATGGATCTTCTTTTAATTATCTCAATGTTACCTTGGAGCTTCCGGTTAACGAAATGAATGATTTTCTTGATATCTGTGGAAACAGAAAAGAATTTTGGTCGGCATTCCGTGGCCTATTCCTTTTTGATTTTAAATTTTCCGATATTAAATGGTGCGAAGAACCGAGAGAAGAATACAGAAACGACGAGTTTGATGAAATGGGCGATAGATTTGTTCAACTTGACAACAAACCATTGCTCAGAATGCGTCAGCAGGTAAAAGTTTTGGAATATGCAAGGCATAACTTTGGCATATCTGCCTGGGCAAATACCTCTGTTATAAGCCCTTATGTAAATATGGGCGCTTTTATACCCTACGTAGGCTATGACACCATCACCGCAGACATAGCTATTCAAACAGCTTTTGCTTTTTCGCCTGTTGAAAAATGGTCGCTTGGCATGGGCATAAAAGGCGTTCAAAGGCATTTGCTGCCAAGCAGGAAAATTTTCGTTGCCTACGAAGGCAATGACCCTCTTAACACTGGTGGATATAAAGACGCTATAAAAGAACTCACCGATGAGCTTATAGATGACCTTGAGAATTTTTTTGAATACGAAGATCTTATCAAGTACAGCAAATATAATCTCGCCTTGGATTTTGGCGCTCTTTACCAGATTACTCGCGAAGTGAGGCTTGGCGCATCTTTAAGAGATGTATATTTCAGCAAGCTTGCAGAGCAGACAGTTACGCCTAATTTATCTTTTGGGGCAATGGCAAGCCCAATGATTTTGCAAAGCAATAGCTGGTTTGGCCGCAAAGTGAATTTCGCTGTGGATTATGTAGATATCTTAAACGAAAATTTAACTGATATGCCGCTTTCGCATTTGAATTTTGGCGCTGAGATTGACCAGGTGCTTATACCTTCTCCAGCCAGAGATATACCATTTTGGCAGCAAACCCTATTCGGCGTTGCTGGCGGGCTGGTTGGCGGCGGAATAGGTTATCTTATAGGCCGTAATTATTTGGACTCTCACGAAGTTGGCCCATTCTTTGTTGGCAGTTTGGTTGGCATAGGCGCTGGCGCATTGGTAGGTGGCTATTA
>WRMM01000276.1 GCA_009777135.1 Candidatus Fibrimonadales bacterium | reverse complement strand
GTAGTGCCTTCAACTGTGAAACTACCGTTGCCACCAAGTTCTAATTTTGCAGAATTGCTTAACATAGCAAAATCCCCGTCTATTTTATTATCTGCATCTGTGCTAACTCTATATGTTCCATTATTTACGGTTAAATTTCCATTAACCAAAAATCCTTTTTCTACTGTTCCGCCATTTTCTATATACAGGTTTTTTTCAAATGTACCATCCGCTCCCGAATCAAATTCTATGCTGCCAGCATAGGCATTTCCGCAAACTCGTAGATTGCCATTTGGTTTTAAATTGCCTGCGATGTATAAATCGCCCTGATTGTTTTCGCTGCAAGCTGCGGTTGTGCCGCCTTGGAATGTGGCATTTCCAGTTACTATAAGGTTTTCCGTGATTCTGGGCATATTGCCGCTAACATCGCTGTTGATAATTGCGCTGCTGAATTCCGTTCCGTCCGTTAATTCGCCAGCTACTCCAAAAAAAGACTGGTCAAAAGGACCGCGGCATATTTGGTTTGGCACTCGCAGGCGGTAAAGCCCTTGCACGCCAAAAATGCCTACTTGGCGGCTTTGAGAATTGTCTCTTGCCTTGCCAATGCTCAAAAATTTCAATTTGAAAATGTTATTGTTGCCGGCATCTGCCCCAATCAAATAAACTTGGTAATTTTGCCCTCTATTGCCGCCAACAGAGCCAAGTATATTGTTGCCTATCAACATTGGTTTTGGCTGGCCGCCTGACAAATTCGCATTGCTCAAAAAGTCGGATAGCAAAACGCCTGCATCAGGCGCTCTGTTTTCCAGCCAAGCCTGTACAGCTTCCAAACCGCTATTTGCCGCCGCTTCCGATTCGCTCATTTTCAAACGCGCTCCGCTTGCAAGATTCTCAGAACCTATCATGCGAAAAACAACAATGCTAGCCGTGGTTGCCGCAAGCATAAACATTAGGACGGCTATTAGAGAAATGCCGGATTTAGCGGTGAGCTGGGTGGCAGTCATTTTATAACCTCCGAAATTTGTATGCTTTGAGTAGATTTTTTGAACTCCCACTCAACAGAAATGTCTACTCTCTTTGCGTAATCATACTTTAATAAGTCTTCATTAAAATTTCTGGTAAAACTAGTTTGTTCTGTATTTTCGTAAATATCGTCTTCGCCTCTGCTTACCTCCACCTTTACGAGATATTTAACCGTGCTTGTAATTGAGCCTCCCGAGCCTTCGAAAACTCTTTCTTTTTCAAATTCCGTTGGCGTTATTTCAACAGAGCTAAGCCCAAGACGTTTTAGGCTGTCTATGACGTCTGTTGCCACAAGCTGTGCCGCATCGCGCGCTCTAATGCGCAAAACCGCTTCTCGATTGCCTTTTTGCAATTGAGTCAAGCCAACAATCAAAAAACCTAGAACCACAGAGGCAGCTAGAACTTCAATGATTCCAAATCCTTTTTTATTTAAATTTTGGATCATGGAGAACCCTCCACAAAAACGCCATTATTTGGAACAGGAACAATTGATTTTGAGCTTGTAGTCTCTCCCCGTATATTTATGCTTAATTCCAGTTCAAATGCCTTTACATCCGCTTTGTTTGTGCCATGAGTTTCGGGATTGTATAAGTAATTGTCTGGGTCGGCAGCAAAATGATATATTTCATTTGTTTTGCGAAATACTTTGAAATTTGAGAACGTAAGCCGTCCGTTCTTTACCCAAGGACTGTAAAAAGCAAATGTTACGGAGATACAGGCGTTTAGCGTGCTTATAACAGGATTTCCATCTGAGTCTTTGTTTACGGGAATGGAAAATTCTTGATAGCGAAGAGTGGGAACATTGCCTATATCCGTGGGGGTTTGCGGTGGAAATACGGTAAAGTCTGGAACTCCTTCAAATGTTTCGTCTAGGTCGCTATGCTTTCGCAAACCAATGGCAATATGGTCTTCGCCTGGCTGAAATATGCACATACGGCAAAAATCGTCGTCTAATGCTGGCGCTGGATAATGCAAGTCAAATTGAATAGCGTAAGTTTCGCCAGAAACAAAGGAAAAATCTTTGCAGCTTCCCGAGTTGGGTTCTGCTAAAAATACCATATCAAAGTTTGGTGGTGTAGGGTTTAATGGGTTCTGTTCGTTTCCTTTGAAACCGCTTAGAGTTATCCAATTTGTATTGTTGCCGCTCAGAATATTGTCGCTGGGGACAAAGGCAAAGGACGCAGAATTATTGGCGGGGAGCGGAAATAAAGTAGGCAAGGCATTTGCGGCGTCAATTGAAGAAGAAAGGCTGCCGTTGGCTGGCCTAATGCCTGGTATGCTGGGATTGAGGGAAAATTTTTCAACGTTGGCAGCCATGATTGTTTTAGGTTCGTCTGGCCATTGGCTTGATTGGCTTCCGCTTGGGCATTCGCCGCTTTCAGTGCCATTGCCCAAAGTTCTGCACCGTCTTTCCAATTCTTTGTTTGCGTTAACCGAATAGCTGATTTCACGCACAGCCAGCAATTCGCCGTTAGATGAAAAGTCCATTGTGTTGAAGCTTATGGCGTCTAATTTTTCTCCAGAGGCAGATCTTGTTAAGACAAAGGAAGAAGTGTCTCCTCCTATTGCAGAAAGATTGCGGTAAACGTTTTCATCAACTCTAAATTCCGACTGGTCTGCAACTTTCCATTCTTTTGCACCCATGCGGCCTAAATCTTCTCTCAAAAGAGCTACCGTAGCATTTACAACTTCTGTTGCTTTTGTCATGCTTTGCGTGCGAACGCGCATTCCTGTTGAATCGCTAAAAACTTTCCCAGCCACAACAATGATAAAGCCCATTATAGCCATGTAAACGAGGAGTTCGATTAAAGTAAACGCAGACTTTCTCATAATTTCTCCCATCTGGCGTTTCTGCCTCTTTTTATGCAAGCAATAAATGTATTCACCGTTTCTACTTTTACTGCTGCGCCACAGTAGTCTCTGGCGTCGCAAGCGGTGAAATATCCGGAGCCAGATATACTGGAAAGCCCTGGCCGCCATGCTGAATTTACGCCACTTGTGCCGAAATCTGCTGAGTTGTTTGTGTTTTCGTTTGGAAGGCATTCCTCAATTGGATTTGCTGTATTTATAGAATAGCCTAAGCTTAAAGGCTGGCTCTGCGAGGCTGTTCCTATGGTTGCGACTATCTGTCCATTGTTATTAAGTTTTATATTGGCGGTTTCGCTCTGCCTTTTAGCCTCTGCAAGTGATTTCTCTACGAATGTCCTCATTGTTTGCGCCGTTTCTTTGGCGCGGTTTGTGAATATAATATCCATGAGGCTGGAATAAGCCAATCCAGCCAAAATCCCTATAATAACTACAACTGCAAGAACTTCCAAGAGAGTAAAACCGCCGTTTTTTGGGA
>WRMM01000275.1 GCA_009777135.1 Candidatus Fibrimonadales bacterium | reverse complement strand
GACTTTTCCAAGGGCTTGGAAGGCTGGGAAAGCGAAATTTGGCATGGAAAATTTGCCGCTAAAATCGAAAAAAAGGTTGTGAATTTTGAAATTCAAGAGCCTGGCAAGGACAGCTGGTCTTTGCAGTTTTGCACGGATGTTTCGTTGAAAGAAGGGAAGTCCTATATTTTTGCCATGAAGGCAAAGGCGCTCTCTCCTCGCACTCTTAACGTGAATATAAAGAAAAAATCCAAAAAATATCTGCCTTATGCAAACGGAAGAATAATAGACTTGAGCACAGACTGGCAAGACTATTGCTGGCAGTTCACCATGAAAGAAGACGATGATGCCTCGGCGCTCCTGTCTTTTGATATGGGCGGAAATCCTGCGGGCTGGAGTTTGAAGGATGTTTCGCTGAAAATTGCAACTGGAGATGACTTGGAGCTTAGCTACAGAGGGCGCATTCAAAAAAACAGCGGTTATTTCAATTCCCCAAATGAACCTTGGGAACTTCGCTTTTATTCTCTGTGCGGCAAGCTGCTTAAAGTTTTGGACAAAGGCAAAGGCGGCGAAGGAATGCGCGCATATCCGCGCATAGACCAAAGCGGCGTTATGGTGGTAAAAGAAGTTAAAGAGTAATATGTTAAATCGTTTTTTAGTCCTGTTGATTTTTGCGGCGGCTTTTGCTTTTGCGCAAAGCTCGCAGTCGGTAAGGTTAAAACAGGCGCAGGAATATGCAAACCAAGGGAAAAACAAAGAGGCTTTGGATGAATACAGAGCCATTCTTTCTACTGACAAAGATAATGCCGAAGCGTATTTGGGCGCAGGCAATGTGCGTTTGCAGATGAAGGACTACAAGCTCGCTTTGGATAACTTTCAGCTTGCGGCAAGGCATAACCCGAAATTGACAAAAGCCGTAGAAGGAGAAGCGCTGGCTTACGAAGGTCTTAACCAAAAAGACAACGCAGTTGCCAAATGGCGAATTTTAGCAGAAAGCGGAACGGCAGAACAAAAAACAAAAGCCCAAACCCACATAGGAATCTTGCTTGGAACAACTGCGGCTGCTCCAGCTCCAACCCAGATTGCGCAAACGCCTCGTCCTTTGAGCGTTCCTGCCGGAGAGGGGAATAAATTTACTTATGATTCTCCGGAATTTAAAGCGGGGCTTGCGGCTTATGAGAAAAAGAATTGGGGAGAATCTTTGAAGCATTGGAGAGAAGTTTTAAAGAAAGAACCTGGCAATCCTGGGGCTTATTATTATGCGGGAGTTTGCCGTTTTAATATGGGCGAATTGGATAATGCTGCAATAAACTTTAACAGAAGTTTTGATTTTCCGGAAAGAGGCTTTAATGCGAATTATTATTTAGGCAGAATTTATGAGCAAAAGAATGAGAATGCCAAAGCCATAGGCTTTTACAATAAATATCTGCAGCAGACAACAAGCGCAGAAGGCAAAACAGAGGTGCAGGGCAGGGTTGCGAGATTGAGCGCAGCTGCTTCTGCTCCAGCAACTCCAGCTTCTGCTCCGGCATCAGCGCAGCAGGCAGAGCCTGCTCCTGCAGATGATCCTTATGCTTGCAATAGCTTGGAAAGCTGCATGAAAATGGAAGAGAAACGCAAGCAGGATTCTGTTGCTGCATATTTGGAAAGCTTGAAAAATAAACCTTTGACTGTAGGTCCCGAAAAAATAGTTGCAACGGAATATGGCGGAAATTTTGCGTTTGCTTCTGCAACGGAATCTGGCAGCGCAGACTTGCAGAAAGCCTTAAACTTAATTCAAAAAAAATCTTTTCAGTCTGCTATAGATGCCTTGCTTACCGTTAGGCAAAAATTTCCCGGAACGCCAAATTCAATGGCGGCTGCATTCAATTTGCTTTCGCTGTATCAATACCTTGAACTGCATGATAAAGTTATTGCTCTTGGAAATTCCGTTTTGCAGGAGCCTGTGCCAGAACCCTACAAAAGCGCAATATCTTATGCGCTTGCTGCAAGCTTGGTAAAAAAGGGTGAATATCAAAACGGGTACAATAATCTTTTGAATGTGAAAGAAGAGCAAAAACTTGGGCCAACGCGCGGGCAAAAACTTGCTTTGGAAGCCGAAATTGCCGCAAGGTACAAGCCTGATCAAGGTTCGCCAGAAATTTTGAAAAAGGCAATAGATGCAGAGACAGACAGAATTAAAAAGAATGAGCTTCGCATGAAACTTGCGGATTTATATGTAAAGCTGCAAGACGGGCCAGCGGCAATACGTGCTTATAAAGAAATTGAAGAAGATTGCCCGCCAAACCCCTCGGATCCTTGCAACAAGGTTTTTACGGAACTTGGCGACCGCAGTTTTTTGGCGCAAAACTGGCCTATGGCGCTGGAGTATTACAATAAGGCGGCGGAGAGGCATAGAGACCCTGCGCAAATTTCTTGGGCTTTGTTTCAAATTGGAAATGTATATCGCAGGCAGGGCAATTTTAAGGAAGCAGTGCGTTCTTACGACCGCTTGATAAAAGAGCATAGCGGAACCTACTGGGCAGACCAGGCAAAGCTTTACAAGGATGATGCCATTTGGCAAGAAAGCAATCAGGGGGTGCTAAAAAATGACCGGTAATTTACCCGAGCTTCTTTGCGACAGCCTTAATTCCCAGTTGTCTATTTACAAACAAATTCACGCTTTGCAAAACGATTTGCTGCGCGACTTGGATTCAAGAAACGAGTTGGACAAAATAATGAGCCTGCTTGAAAAAAAGAGCCTTCTTTTAGATAATGTCAAAGCGGAAAATGTTCGCAGCGCGCCGTATGTTGAAGAGTGGATAGAAAGAAAAAGCGAAATGCAAAACTCTCCGCTTTTTGCAAACATTGAGAGCATAATATCTGAAATTGAAAAACTCGTTTTGGACCTCCGCGCCCAAGACGAAGCCATGATCCAAAGATTTGACCATCAAAGCCAATCCAAAAACAGGATTGATGCGTTTAGAGCTTTGAGGTAGTTGGCAATGGGTACATTTAGTTGAGAGTTGAGAGTTGAGAGTTGAGAATTATTTAAAACGTTATTGTAAAAAATTTTCTTTTGCTAAGGAAATTTCCATAAACTCTCAACTCTCAACTCTCAACTTTCAACCCCCAACTTTCAACCCCCAACTTTCAACTCTCAACTCCCAATTGGAGAGTAAATATGCACCCAAAGTCCCAAGAAGAACTTATCTCTGAGCTTTCTATTGTTATGGAGCGGTTTTCGGCGCAGTCGGATGCGCTAGAGCTTGCGTATAATGCTTTGGAAATGCAAGCTGTGCAGCTGAAAAAAATGCAGGAAGAGGTTAATCAGAGCAGGGTTTTGAGTGCGCTTGGCGAAATGGCCGCAACCGTTGCGCACGAAATTAGAAACCCGCTCGGCGGCAT
>WRMM01000274.1 GCA_009777135.1 Candidatus Fibrimonadales bacterium | reverse complement strand
GGTCGTGTTAATAGGACCAGTGCGGCAGGAGATTTTATCCGGCATATCGGACAAAGCAGTTTTTGATACTCTAAAAACAAAGCTGCAATCTTTTGACGATTTGTCAATTACTACCAAGGAATATGAAGCGGCGGCGGACTTTTTTAATATCTGCCGCAAAAACGGCGTGCAAGGGTCACATATTGATTTTCTGATTTGTGCGATAGCTTGCAATAACGACCTGCTAATTTTTACGACGGATCAAGATTTCCAACATTACGCAAAACACTTACCCATTAACCTTTTAACCCGAACATTTGAGTGACCATTGAACTCTTGAACGATTAAAATATCACTGCCGGTTGGCCGGTCAATAGAAAAAGGGTTGAATTATGATGCTGGAGCGTTTATTAAACTATTGGCATTCCCTAGAATTTTTCCAACCGGACTGGCCTGTCAAGGAAAAAGAAGATATAGACCTACTCAAAAAAGAGTTACCCTGGTTACGCAAAAATCCGAATCCAGATTTGCAAATTAACTATGATATTTATTTTGGCTGCGGTATAGCGTATGACCTCATCGTTTGGATGTTAGACAAGCTCAATCTTACAGAGAAAGATTCCCCTATCGAACGTGATCAGTCTAAATGTTGCTTGTGTGCCTTAAAAGTAAATGAAGATGGAATATATATTGCCGGATCTTTTGCGGTTTCCAGTTTTATTTGGGCACTGGGGGCTATGGTAAAAGCAAATAATTTTAGCATAAAGCTGGATATCGGTGACCTCGAAAAGCTTCAAAATCAAATTGGCGCCTCTTTCTCCGAGAATGAGGAACCCTTTTCATTAGAAGGGCTTAATTTTTTCGCGGCACAAATATGCAATGAAATCGGCATGAATCCCGGGCTTATACGCCCATCCCTTTGGGCACGCAGAAAAGCGCAGAAACGAAAAAAAGACGGAACTTTTCCGTTATTATCACCTGCCACGGAGCTAATGTCGAGTTTTTATACAGACGATATTGCCCGTGTCATGAAAAACCCTAGTAATCACGTAAAACTGTATGCAGAGTCCCTATGCAGTGATTATCCGCGAACTATGATTGATACCGATATAACCGCCATGAATCAGTGGTTGGAAGCCGACCGCTTTCCGCGGGGAACATGGCCTTCGGTGTATTCTCCCAGCTTAATGCAACAGCTGGCAATCAATCTGGCTATCTCAGGGCAGGATATTTTTTCTGTGAACGGCCCACCCGGAACCGGAAAAACCACGTTGCTGAAAGAGATTGTGGCATCCAACATTGTGGAGCGTGCAGCTTTAATGGCCAAGTACGCAAATCCGGACGATGCTTTTAAGCAAGAGGAATTTTCTAGCCCACCAGACCAATATAGTCTAAAATATTACCGTCCAGATAATGCTTTGACAGCTTTCGGAATGTTGGTGGCGTCAAATAACAATGCGGCAGTTGAGAATATTTCCATTGAACTGCCGAAGGTTGCTGCCAAAGACCGGACCGGCTACTTTACTAATATTGAGGATTTGGATAAAACCTATTTTTCCGACATTGCTACCGCTTTGCTTAAAGAATCAGCATGGGGGCTTGTTTCGGCGCGTCTTGGAAAAAGCAGCAATTTGCAGGAATTGAGAAACAAGCTTTGGTGGGCAGACGACGCAAATCTCCAGCAATATTATAAGCAACAATCACCGGACTTGAAAGCTGCCAACTGGAAAACGGCCAAGCAAAATTTTTTTATTGCTTGGGAGGCTGTTGAAAAAGAGCGGATAAAGATTGCCGAGATTCAAAAACAACTCAAACAATACACCCAAGCTGTTCAATTGGAAAGTGCCGTGCTTACTGAAATAAAGGTACTTCAAAAAGAAGTAGAAAAACAAATCTGTTTGCAAGGCGAGTTTGAAGCAGATTTGAAAAAACTTGAAGGAACCTATTTGTTATATCAGCAAAACACCAATACGTTAAAATCGGGCCTTTCTTGGCATAAGCGCAAGCTACCCGGCCTGTTTAAAAAAGACCTGACATCGCAGGAATTGAAAAAAGCAAAGGCGTTATGTGCAGAGACGCTTATATCCATAACCCGCAAACGCACTAATTTACATATACAAGCCGGAGAGCTTGAGAAAGCCAGTATACAACTTCGGCAGAAAGAAAAACTTTTACAAGAGACGCAGGCAATGAAATGTCAGCTCGAGTCAGTACTGGAATTAGGAAAAAAACGGTTTGGCTCGAATTATGCAGGCGATGAATTTTTTCAAAATATAAGCTCAAACGATGCATCTCAATCAGCTTGCCCTTGGACAGATAACTTCTACGACACATTGCGAGAAGAACTGTTCTATCGTGCGCTTATGCTACAAAAGGCATTTGTACTTGGCAGCAATGGCGTCAAGCAGAACTTGATGCGCTTATTTGCGATGTGGGAGGATAAATTTACGCTTAAAGACCGTGAAATGGCCTATGGTTGCTTGCTCAACACGCTATTCTTTGTTGTGCCGGTCATATCCACCACTTTTGCCTCAGTCCGGTCTTTTTTGGATGGCATACAGCCGGATGACCTTGGGATTCTTGTTGTGGATGAGTCGGGGCAGGCTACGCCTCAAAGTGCATTGGGAGCTATTTGGCGCACCCAGAAAGCGATTGTGGTAGGCGATCCGCTACAAGTGGAACCTATTATGACTACGCCTATTGAGTTATACCAACGTTTTGCTGATGACAATGATTTGCCCTCAGCCTACAGAATTCCAGAATTATCAGTTCAAATGTTAGCGGACGCCCAAAACCCGTATGGCGGAGCACGGGAAATTAATGGACATCAACTATGGCTAGGATGCCCGTTGGTAGTTCACCGCCGCTGTATTGAGCCAATGTTTAGTATGTCTAACCAAATCGCGTATAGTGGTCGCATGTTTTATAAAACTGCATCACCAAAATCGGAAACACGTTTTTTGCTTGACAAATCAGTTTGGTTTGACGTTCCCGGCAAGGAGATAGGTAGCAAAAACCATACGGTGCCCGGGCAAATTGATTTGGTTGCAAGCTTATTGACAAAAGCGGTAATCCAATTTGGCGACTTGCCGGATTTGTACATCATCACACCGTTTACATCTGTAAGACGCTCGCTTAAACAAAAACTACGTCCACTACTGAAAGAGCTTCTGGCAGAAGTGGACGCAAATGATATCGATGATTGGTTGAAAAACAACTGCGGAACAATCCATACTTTTCAGGGAAAAGAGGCTAATGAGGTACTCCTTGTGCTAGGTTGCGATGCTCAGCAAGGAATGGGGGCTGCCCATTGGGTAGGACAAAAACCTAACATTATTAACGTTGCAGTTTCCAGAGCAAAATATCGTGTTGGTATAATTGGCAGCT
>WRMM01000273.1 GCA_009777135.1 Candidatus Fibrimonadales bacterium | reverse complement strand
CTTTTCAAAAAATCCTGCGGATTATCATGCAATTCAAGCAGAGCGGCCATCAGCATATCGCCGGCAGCGCCCATATTGCATTCAAGGTAGAGAGTTTTCATTTTGAGGCTAATTTAGAAAAATCCCAAAACCCGCATCAACTCCTCATCACGCAGCAAATCTTTCGGTCCGTCTGCTGCAATTCTGCCGTCTTTCAACGCAATCACGCGGTTGCATACCTCGGCGGCAAAAGCCATGTCGTGGGTAGCGATGATTTTTTCGTGCGGCAGTTTTTTCAAAGTTTCTGCAAGCAAGCGTCTTGCTTTTGGATCAAGATAAGCGGTTGGCTCATCAAACATCAAAATAGAAGGAGACATGGATAAAACAGTCGCTATTGCCGCCATGCGTTTTTCGCCGCAAGAAAGTTTTAGCGAAGAACGATTTTTAAGATGGCTTATATTCAGCATCTCAAGAGTTTCCTCTACCTTCGCTTTTGTCTGCTCCTCCGAAAGTCCAAGATTGCGGCAGCCAAAAGCAATATCATCATATAGAAACGGCATAAACAGCTGGTCATCAGGGTTTTGAAATACCAAGCCTATTTGCTTTGGAATTTCAATCGCGCCTTTCGCTTTGAGTATGCCTGCAATAGCAAGCAAAAGCGAAGTTTTGCCTGCGCCATTTTCGCCTATCAAAGCGATGTTCTCACCCGCGTTGAGCGTGAAGCTCAAATTATCAATCGCCTTTGTTTTATCGGGATATACAACCGTTAAATTTTGCAGTTTCAACATCATTCAAATTACCATCAAGCGAAAAGCCAAACAAAAAATACAAACCAAAATTAAGAAAATAAAATCTTTCGATGCAAAATTTTGCCTGTTTTGCGGAATGGCATTAAGAACGTAGCCTCTGCATTTCATAGCGTTATAAACACGCTCGGCGCGGTCAAAGCTGCGGAGCAGAAGCTGCCCGGCAAAACTGCCCATATCGCGCATTCTAATTCCTTTTTTGCCTGCGTTTCTCAAAGAATAAGCTATGTACATGGAATACGCCTCTCCCAGCAGCACGCTTATATAACGGTATGTCATTTCAAGCACGGCAACAAATACGCCCGGCACCCTCAGCCTGCGCATGGAATTTGCAATTTCGCAAAACGGCGTAACAGAAACAAGAAGCAAAGCCGCCATAACGCATAAATACGCTCTTAGCAAAATGGTGAAAAAAGATATAAGGCCATAAGGGGCAGGCTCAAAAATCACATTGCTTATTCCCGCAAAAAAACAGAATGGAAGCGCAACCAAAAACCTTTTGAGCAATATCAAGTGAGGCGTTTCAGAAAGAATCATCAAAAGCGTGAGAAAAAAAACGTATGGAACAAGCAACATCAAGGCATGCCTGCCAAACGAAATAACCGTAATTATAAAAACCGCCGTAGCAAGCAGTTTTGCTGCAGGATTAAGCCTATGCGCATACGTATCCCCTCCAGACAATTGCTCAAGCGCATTGAGTTCCTGTATTTTATTTATCATTTTTCAATAGATTCACTCGCATTCTCAATTGACCATTCAAGGCCATCTGGATTCTCGGAAGAAAACTGAGATAAAACAAAACCGCCAAGCAGCACGCTAACAGTAAATGCAGCAATTACGCCTTTTGAGAGATAGCTTTTTGCAGTATCTCTGTCTAAAGCAAATTCCATAATTTCTGGGCGCATTTTATAAACAAAGCAAAGAATTGCGGCTGTTACAATGCCCTCTGCAATGCCGATTATCAAATGTATTGACTGCATCAAAGCTGCAAAAGCAGAAAACGGAAGCTCGGCAACGCCGGAAATATGGGTTTGAAGCACCACGCCAAATGCGCCAAGCTGCAGCCCTGCAACAACCGCAAAAATAGAAGCTAACGTTATTTTGCCTGGATTAACGTCTTTATTAACAATAGGCTCAAAGACCAGCGGATAGACAATAAGGCATGGAACTACGCCTAAATTGAAAATATTGCACCCAAGGGCAAGCAATCCTCCATCGCCAAAGAACAAGCACTGAATTATAAGCACCGCAGACATGGAAAGAAGCGCAGGAAAGGCTCCTATCATGGCGGCAAGCAAAATTCCTCCCGTTATATGCCCGCTGGAACCAGTCCCTGGTATTGCGACATCTATCATTTGCGCAGCAAAAACAAATGCGCCCATAACACCCATCATGGGAATCTTTTTTTCATTTACGCTCTTCTTTGCGGAATAGGCTATTGCTGCTGCGCTAACAGCGCACATGGTTATTCCGACTGCGGGTGATATTAAAGCATCTGACATGTGCATAATCATTCTCCTGAACTATTGTTGAAAATCTCTGTTTTTAACTGCGACCCTAAAACCTATATGACTACCGCTTATGTGTTCTAAATTTGGGTCTGTTGAAAAACGAACGTCAAAGTTGTGGTTTAAACCTTTGCGAACTTTCACAAAATCGCTAGGGCAAGGCGGTCCGCTTGGATCATGGGTTGTCCAGGGATATTCACTGTCAAAGCAGTCATTTGTCCATTCCCAATAATCTGAGTATCTTTGTATAATTATTGTTTGCGGATACGCCGCATATTCCCACTGGGCTTCCGTAGGCAGTTTTATGGCATTTGGCTCCAAACACATTCGCTCAGATAATTTCTTGCAAAATTCTTCAGCTTTAAACCAAGTAACTCCTTCCACAGGAAGCGCATCATCTCTTAGCCCCTTTGAGGGGTTCTCACCCATAATTGCTTTGTATTGCCCTTGCGTAATCAAACCTTCAGAAATCATATAGGCTTCCATTGTTATTGATATCCCTCCATGTATGTATGAACTTGAAGGAGCAGAACGCAAATTCAAATCTATGTCTAAAGGAGTGCATGAACTGCTGGAACCTATTCCGCTGCTTGAATAAATACCTTGTGAATCAGAAGAGGGTTTGGAATCATTTTCGCAGCAAGCCAATCCATCAACTTCGCCACAAGCTACGAGAAGCAAACAGAAAAGCATCAACAATTTGGCCACATTTATTCTCCCTAAAAAACTACGTGTAAAATAGAAAATTTACTAAATTTCAAAGCCATGCGTTTATCGTTTTTCATTTTATTTTTAGCAGCAGCTCTGTATGCTGCGCCGCTTAGAGGCGTGATTGTG
Source organism: Candidatus Fibrimonadales bacterium (assembly GCA_009777135.1). GTDB lineage: Bacteria > Fibrobacterota > Fibrobacteria > Fibrobacterales > Fibrobacteraceae > Fibrimonas. The sequence goes on along the minus strand of WRMM01000273.1, from coordinate 241 downwards.
GAAGAAACTACCGATAGGCCAATTCCGCATGTGAATATTACATATATTTCTGGCAAAGTTTTGGGGCAAAGCGATAGCAGAGGCAGATTTGAGTTTACGCTGGATAGCAAAAATGCCGTTTTGCTATTCAAAAAAGCTGGTTTTGACAGCACCCTTGCAGAAATGCAGGATTTTGCCGATTTGCTGGATGTTGTTGTAACCATGCGCTCAAATGCCAGGCACCTTGGAAGCGCAACGATTA
>WRMM01000272.1 GCA_009777135.1 Candidatus Fibrimonadales bacterium | reverse complement strand
AAATCGGGTTCATCCTGTTAATCGGGGGTATCGGGGTTCAGACATTTTCTTGCTCAAGCGTGGATATAGAACCGCCGCCTCCGCCGTCAGCGGGAGAAAATTCCTCCAGTTCCGGTTTGCAGTCTTCTTCTTCAAGCGATGGCGTTTCCAGCAGTTCAAGCATCCCTAGCGGTTCTGTGTTTTGCCAGATAGGAATTGTTTGCAGTGTAATTTCCATTGAAGCTTGCACTATGCTAAATGGCGTTGAGGTTCCGAGTTGCGAAACTTTGTCTTCCTCGAGCGATGCTTTCAGCAGTAGTTCGGATGCGAGCAGTTCTTCGGCTAATGTTGGCACGGGTTTGTGCGAAGGTTTTGTTGAAGGTACGTTAAGGGAACATTACGGAAAAGATAAGCCCCAATTTTGCGATGAGCGAGATGGGCAGAAGTATGTTTACGTGACGATAGGTGAGCAAACATGGATGGCCGAGAATTTGAATTATGATGCAAGTGGCAGCGTGTGCTACGGCGATAATCTCGCTAATTGCAACATTTATGGAAGGCTTTACAATTGGTCAGCTGCGATAATAGCATGCCCGCCTGATTGGCATTTGTCAAGCTACATAGAATGGACGGATCTAACAGATTATGTTGGCGCAGATGCAATGACTAAATTAAAAGCTGTAAATGGTTGGGAATATCAAGAAATATCAGGCAATGGTACAGATAATTACGGCTTTAGCGCTCTTCCGGGCGGGGAACGTTATGCTAGCGGCGATATTTGCACTAAAGATGGTGCAATACGAAATTCCAATGGTGATTTTTGTGCCGTAAACACAACTGGTTTTTGGTGGAGTGCTACGGAACTTAATACCAACATTGCCTACCGTAAAGTTATGTTTAGTGTTGACGAAGCTCACCTTGATTACCATTGGAAGACATATTCGTACTATGTCCGCTGTGTGAAGGATTAAAGAATTTGGCACCGCAGTTGGTGCTAAACATTGTCAAACTACAGGTTCTCCAATGGTTTGGCAATGCGAATAACAAAAAAACGGGGAACAGAGAAAAAGGCAAAAAATGAAAAAGCCATTCGCTAAAATCGGGTTCATCCTGTTAATCGGGGCCATCGGGGTTCAGACATTTTCCTGCTCAAGCGTGGATATAGAACCGCCGCCACCACCGCCAACGGGAGAAAATTCCTCCAGTTCCGGCTTGCTGCCTTCTTCTTCAAGCATCCCTAGCGGTTCTGTTTTTTGCCAGATAGGAAGCACCTGCACTTCCGTTTCCGCTGAGGCTTGCTTCACGCTGGGTGGGGTTGAGGTTTCAGGATGTGAAGTTTCTTCTTCAAGCGATGGCGTTTCCAGCAGTTCAGGCGATCCCAACAGTTCCAGCAGTTCGGTTGCTTTCAGCAGTTCCAGTTTATCGGAAGGTTCTGTTTTTTGCCGGATAGGAAGCACCTGCACTTCCGTTTCCGCTGAGGCTTGCTCCACGCTGGGTGGGGCTGAGGTTTCAAGCTGCGAGGTTTCTTCTTCAAGCGATGGCGTTTCCAGCAGTTCAGGCATGTCTTCCAGCAGTTCAAGTTTGCCGAGCGGCGCAACATGGTGCGTTATGCAAAACGGCACTTGCCAGGCTTTTGCGCAGTCAACTTGCCTTGTTGCAGGCGGAACCCCAGTTGAAGAGTGCCCGCCATCGCCTGTCCACAATGTGGCTCTTTCCTGCCCATGGCAAACGCTTTCTGTGGGGGACTACAATTTGGAGATAGGCACGGATATTGGAGGTGGCTGTACATTTACCGGTTCCATTAGCAACGCCGAGGCAGCCGACTGCGGTTCTGTTTCTGTTGAGGTTAACGGAAACACAGATAATCCCGGCGCCATTGCGGTAAATGCGGTAGCAACCTGCAGCAAGGCAAAGCAAACTCTTGACACAAGAACTTACACTGTGGTGCCAGACCCAAGTCTTGGCAAATGTAATTGGAATACCAATGAATTTGCCATTGGCGTACATGCCGAGCCAACAGCACAGGTGATTGATTCTTATGGGCGTTGTGGCAATGACGAAGTATCATACGGCGATTTTCCGCGAGTTCTGGGGGAAGATGATGTTGGCATTGTAAGCAATATTAAAGCAACAATTACCTGCAATTCAGGTCCTTTGGAAAGCCCCTGCGACGATTTGAATGTGGGAGTAGAATTATGCCGCATAAACGATTTTTGCGAAGGGGCACAATTGGATTGGGGGCAAACAAATGTATCTGGATCCTTTTATGATAGATGTTTCTTTACAAAAAATTTTTCATATTTTAATGTAAATGCTGGCGTTTTAATTAACGGCGAATCGCCTAGCGTTTCTCAATGTGATAACGATCTTTTTTTGAGTATATGTACGGAAGTGCTAACCAACCAAAGAGTCAATGGTGGATATTATATAAGGGTAACAAATAATAGTGTCTCTATTCAAATGTCCGCTGACACGCCTTGCGTGGAATAATTTTTTTTAGGAGAAAAAAACATGAAAAATCGCTTTTCAAAAATCCTGCCCATCCTGTTAATCTTGGGAATCCTGGTCCAGACAATCAATGCAAGGTGCAACGACATGACCTTGAAACTTCAATTGCCAGACGGTTGGCCCAGCACTTTCTATATCTTTGAAGGAGGAGGCCTAAACATTTGGAATTCATTCACATATTCCCCTGGCTCGGATGGTTTTCATACAATAAATATGGGCAGCCTTAGTGGCCCAAATGCCAATCCCTGGATAATTACCCAAGGCAATACATGGACAACCACATTCATTCACCAAAACGGCGTGAGAACCGGGCATATAGACATCGATGCCACATCTTTCAGTTGCGCTGCCGGAACTTACTACTTGTCTTTCGAAACAGGCTCAATGTACTATTCCACAGAGCCTCTCTACGCCAAACACTTCTACTTTCTGCCCCCTAGCAAAAAAAACTGGATAGAGGGAATTACCTATATTTTGAGTTTAAGCAATAACGAGATCCAACGTTATCGCATGAGCATGGATCCTAACCGTTGTGGATGGTACAAGGTAACTTATACTGAAGAACCGCCAACTTCCATGTTAATTGGGCTTGGATTTATTCTGGAAGAAACAATAGGCGAAAACGATGGAATAATAAACCTTGCGGAAAAGTTCAACTCGCTTTTAGACGGAAATCCCGGTTCAATTTATTTCACGGCAGATGATGATACATGGCATGCAGAAGACCCCGGAACAAGCGGAGTATGCTCATATAATTTTGCCGCCATAATTTATGATACGGATGGCTCAGTAAATTCTTCTTTCTTGCAAGTTAGCACAACAGAAGGCACAGGAATTCGCAAGGGCATTCCTAAAAACACTTTGCAAAAAGACCCTTTAACCGGCGTTCCGAAAATGGTTTTCAAATAGGCAAAAAAC
>WRMM01000271.1 GCA_009777135.1 Candidatus Fibrimonadales bacterium | reverse complement strand
CCTCACCTCACACCTTTTCTTGTAAAAAGCAACGCCATATTTAATAATATTGGTATAACCCTCGTCATCCCAATATGCAGCATAATTCCTCTCCTCTATCTGCCGCAAAGCATCCTCGCACAACGCAGGCATCTCCTTAAACTTCTCAACCACTTTCAATTCAAATATAACCGCTTTATCCATTCCATACAAAACCAAATCGCTCCGCCCATCCCCGCTTTCCCTGTTGGACTTGACTCTGTAGCCGTTCAATCGGGAAAGAATCCCTGCCATAAAGCCATGGTAAAAATTCTCCGCGCTGTCGTGGTAGCTTATGCTCTCCGCAAGAATCTTTGAAAGCTCGGCTTGAAAAACCTCGGAATCGCCGCATAAAACAGCAGCGAACAATGCTTTCAAGTCCCTTTGCCTTGTGCTTTCTTCAAACCATTCTTGTATCTTATTCTCGAATATAATTTCTAATTCCTTGTTAGGTATCTTCAACTCAACAACTATCCGTTCTTTATGATCCACGGTTTCGCTCACTTTTTTCAGATAACCTGTAAAAAACAAAAAATTCCAGATATTGTCAACGCTTTTTTCCATTTCATCGTAAGTTATATCTTCGTGAATTAATTTCGATATGCTGCCGCCAGCTATCAAAGCCTCCAACTCTGCCTTCGCTTCGCTATCTGCCTTGTCAACAAGCTTGCGAACTATGTCATTCCCGCTGGTGTTTGCCCAATGAGGCCGAGGAAAAGCATCTATGTTCGTGACCCAGTCGCTTGCCGCTTTTATGGAACTCCAGGGATTGTAAACCTCGGTTTTGCCAAACATATAGCCGTCATACCATCTCTTTGCGGTTTCCAGCCTGCTGTCAAGTTTGTAATGCCTGAACAGGGCATCTATTTCATCTTGCGTAAAGCCGAAATGCTCGGAATAGCTTTCGCTCAATATGGATATTACATCCAAGTTGTTCAGACCCGTGAATATGCTCTCTTTGGAAATACGAAGGCAACCTGTCATAACGGAAAATTCCAAGAAAGGATTGTCTTTCAGCGCGGAGCTCAAAAGAGTGCGGATAAAATCAACCATTTTGTCGTAAAAGCCGCGAGACCAAGAATTCTCCAGGGGAACATCGTATTCATCAATTAAAACCACGGCTTTTTTGCCGTAATATGCTTCCAGGCATTCGCAGAGAAATTTAACAGAGGTGGAGTATTCGTCAACCGATCCTTCGCCGGTGGCTATTTTTTCAAACAGATTCTTTTTTTCGTCTGTTATTTTTTCTTTAACATATTTATGGCGAATAAATTCATTTGCAATGTTATCATTCAGCTGCAAGTATGATTTTTCAAAAGAATCTTTTTTTGCTTCCTTGAAGCTCAAGAATATAACAGGGTATTTTCCCTGGTGCTCCATGTATTTTTCGCCTGCCTTTTCAATCTTCAGTCCCTTGAACAAGGCTCTGGCATCTTTGCCACCAATCTCCGCCGTGTTTTCGAAAAAGCATTTCAACATTGTTTGGTTCAGCGTTTTGCCGAACCTGCGAGGGCGGGTGCAGAGAGTCACTGCGGCTCTTTTATCCAAAAGGTCCTTTATGAACAATGTTTTGTCCACGTAATAAAAGCCTTGTTCTATTATTTTATCAAAGAAAGATATGCCTATTGGCAATGGGGTTGGGACTTCGGTGGACATAAGGGGTAAAATAGAAAAACTGCCTAGGTCTAGGTAATTTTCTAAGCAGATAAGCGCAAGGCAAAGAGAATATTTTCAAATTCAAAAAGTTTTCGCGTAAAAAAGCTATATTTTTCACTGTAACCCACTTATTGAGGTGAAATATGGCTAAAAAAACATCTTTTTTATATGTTCTAACAAGTTCTCACGAAGATTTCTATTGTGAGCAAGCTATTTTTAGCATAACAAGCCTTAAAAAATATAATCCTGATGCTTATATTATTTTGTTAACTGAAAGAGACACATATAAATCTTTAACAGGATTTAGAGCTAAGATAAAAGAATTGGCTAATAAGGTAAAAGTTATAGATTTTCCGTCTAATTTATCTTTAACTGTTCGTTCTAGATTGTTGAAAACCTCTATGAGAAATTTAATAAGAGGTGATTTTTTATATATAGATTGCGATACTATAATATGCAAGAATTTGGAAAAAATAAATAAATTAAATTGCCAAATGGGTGCAGTTTTGGTTATGCATAAATTGTTTGACGAAAGTTGTTCTGGTTTGAATATTCTAATGAAAAAACTAAACTTTGCTGAAATACCAATAGGAGGAAAATATTTTAATGGAGGAATTTTGTACGTTAAAGATACAAAGCAAACAAGAGATTTTTTTAAATTATGGAACAAACTATATTTGCATTGCGTTTCAACAAAAAATTATAAAGATCAAATGAGTTTAAATGAAGCGAATAAAAGATTTGCCAATATTATAAAGGAGTTGCCCGGCTATTGGAATTGCATGCCTTCTCGTGGCGGTTTCAATTATCTTTGCGATGCCAAAATTTTCCATTATGTAACTACTATGCCAGGAAACGAAGACGTTCATATTTTGTTAGACATAGCTTTTTGGGAAAAAATCAGAGAAAAGGGTAAAATGGACAAGTTTTCAATGAATGCAATAAAAAATGTCAAAAAACTTTTTGGAAAATTCATACCTGTTTCGCAAAATTCTTTGACATATCCAAGTATCACTATAGAAAAAAGAAAATTGCAAAATAAAAAACTTTACATTTGGGGATGCGGTTTAGATGCTTATTTTACTCTTGGAGCTTGCAAGAAAAATGGTTTGCATATAGAAGGATTTATAGATTCCAATTTATCCGGCAGTTTTTGCGGCTATAATGTGCAAAAATCAAATGCTATTTTAAATAGAGTGGAACGAAATTTTTTCATAATAATATCCAGTCGCAAATATAGCAAAGAAATAGGTAAAATCTGTGAAAAATCAAAGCTTAGAGAAGGAGAAGATTTTTGGAAGCCATAGGTTTGGTCATATTTTATATTATCCATTTACCGTTTCCTCACCTCGCACCTTTTCTTGTAAAAAGCAACGCCATATTTAACAATATTGGTATAACCCTCGTCATCCCAATACGCCGCATAATTCCTCTCCTCTATCTGCCGCAAAGCATCCTCGCACAACGCAGGCATCTCCTTAAACTTTTCAGCCATCTTTAATTCAAATATAACCGCTTTATCCATTCCGTACAAAACCAAATCGCTCCGCCCATCCCCGCTTTCCCTGTTGGACTTGACTCTGTAGCCGTTCAATCTGGAAAGAATCCCGGCCATAAAACCATGGTAAAAATTCTCCGCGCTGTCGTGGTAGCTTATGCTCTCCGCAAGAATCTTTGAAAGCTCGGCTTGGAAAACCTCGGCTTCGCCACCTAAAACAGCATTGAACAATGTCTT
>WRMM01000270.1 GCA_009777135.1 Candidatus Fibrimonadales bacterium | reverse complement strand
TAGAACAAGCGGGCGAATTTCTGCGTTATCTTATAGATAATCCGTCAGAAATGGAAAAAATTCCCAATGGAAGCCACATACGGTTTGTGGACAGCTTTGGAGATTTAAACGCTGAAAAATCCAGCTCTGAAGAAAAAGTGCTGAATGTTCGCAAGGTTTATGAGTTTGCGTGAATAATTCGCAAAAAGCGTCAACAGTTTGTTTGCAAAAGCGCATAGCTTTAGTTTTTTATCGCATTTTTAGGAAATAATTTGTATATTTAAGGGTATGGATAAATTCTTAAACAATCTGCGGCAAAAATCATTTTGGTCTGGTTTTTTAAATGGACTTGCAGCTCCTGCATATTTATTTGGGAACAGAAGCTACAAAATGAACAAGAAAACGCTTAGACGACAAGCTTCTGGCGGTATTGCAAGCGATTGGAAAAACATAGGGATTGACCTGCAAAAAGCAATGGATAAATACAGTGCAACACGTCCAATCTAGCGAAAATACTCCGCAGCAAAATCAACAGATAGGCATTTTTATGGCTTAATAAGCGGTGCTGCTATTTGTGTCTTGTCGCTTTGCGTTTGCATAGCTTTAGCTATTTTAAAAGTTCATCCTGCAGCAATTGCAGCAGTTGTTGCGGTTCCGCTTGCAAGTATAATAAAAGCATTGAGAGGGAAATGAAAAGCAATTTGTAGAATTTGAAATTTCGTTGGATTTGGTATAAGGAAAGATTTTTGTCTTGGAGGAAAAAGTAACATGACAAACGAAGAAAAGGTAACTCTCGATATAGAACGAGCGAGCGAATTTTTGCGTTATCTTATAGATAATCCGTCAGAAATGGAAAAAATTCCCAATGGCTGCCACATGAATGTTCGCAAGGTTTATGAGTTTGCGTGAATAATTCGCAAAAAGCGTCAACAGTTTGTTTGCAAAAGTGCCTTTTGCGGTTTTTTCTTGCATTTTTAGGAAACGCTTTTGTATATTCCAAGTAACCTTCACAAGGAAAGCTTATGGAAAAAGATGTGAATTTTTTGCTGGATCCGGATAATATACCCGGCGTTGATTACTATTTGGAGATTTGGAAACAGCCTGGCAAGGATTACCCAAAGTGCCAAAACCATGCCGAAGAACTTACTGTCAAAGGCTTTTGCAATGCCGCTAATGCGCTGGCTAAACCTTTTAGCGAAGCTTTGAAAAAAGCAAGGGAGATAAACCGTGCAAGATGATGCGAAACTTGAAGAAAAGCGAACGATATCTTTGTTTGGAGCCTTCCTAACGCTCGTTAACATTGGCGACATAAATAGCAGCAAATTTACTCTCAATCGTTCGTTGCTTAAATTGACGATAAGGCATTATATAAAAGACTTACGGATTTTAAAAGACCGCTATGGTATAGAAGACAAAGTATTGCCGCAAAAAGCGGCAGGATTAATAACAGCGGCAATCATGAGATTCAAACCCGTGCTGCCAAAAAACGGAAGCGATGAAAGTCTTTTTGAAAACGATGAAAACGAAGTTTTGGCGGCATTCAATGGATTGTGCATGTGTATGGAGCGAAGCGACGGGAAGGTAGATCTGCAAGCCACGTTAAATTTATGGTCAAAGCCTGAGATGCAGGAATGGCTTGCTAATTTCCTTTATCTGTTGAAGTTCAGGGAATATACGGCGGAATCGTTGGTGATGGTCTTTGACACCCTAGTGCGATTTGCTATGAGTTTGCGTGAATAATTCGCAAAAAGCGTCAACAGTTTGTTTGCAAAAGCGTCTTTTGCGGTTTTTTCTTGCATTTTTAGGAAATAATTTGTATATTTAAATTAGAGGCTATTATGGAAAGCGTATTTGGTTTAATATTTAGCGCAGAAAACATTCGGATGCTAGTGTTGCTGGTATTCGGTTTCAGCTGTTTTATATGGCTAAAAACAATTTTTGAAAAAAGAATAGATGGCGTGGAAATATCTCTCAATAAAAGAATAGATGGTGTGGAAACATCTCTCAATAAAAGGATAGATGGCGTGGAGTCATCTTTGAATAAAAAAATAGATGCAGTGGAATCATCTTTGCTAAGAGCAATTGACGAGAAAATAAATGCTTTTCACAGCCTTTTGAAATACAATGATTTTGCTCATTTGAACAATACAATTGAAGCGTTGACTTTTACGCTAGAGAAAAACGGCTTTCTCAAAAGGGAAGATAAGGAATATATAGACGGAAGGCTGGATAAGTAGAAAAGTTAAATAGAGAGGTTCGTTATGGCTATAAAATTCAAAATGAATAAGCAAAAAGCTATTGAATGTGTCCTTTGGTTAATTCAAAGGGGTGAAAATGATATGTATAGAATTTGGAAAATGCTTTTTGCCGCAGAAAAATATCATTTGAATAAGTATGGAAGACCCATCACTGGCGACAAATACTTAGCTATGCAATATGGAACAGTGCCCCAATGGCTTTACAGTGAAGCTAGCCAACAACCTGGGATAGGCTTTGTTAGGTCATCAAACTCATTATTCCCAGAGAGAAAATATATAGATGATTTATTTTCAAAGTCTGATAAAGAGGCTTTAAAAAAAGGCTATGATGAATATGCGGGTTTAGATTTTGAAGGTGTTAAAATAAAGAACCATCAAGAACCAGCTTGGATAAAGAACTGGAAAAAACGAGGTGTAAAAGAAAGTCACCCAATACCATTTGAGGACCTTATAGACGAAGTTAGGTTAAAAAAAGAATTGGTATGGCGTTCTCAGACTATGGTAATATGATATGCCAAAAATCTCTGAGGTTTTTATTGTAAATTCTAAAAATATCATAGAAAAAAGAGATACTAAATGGTATATATGCATATCCATCGGTCCTAGTAAGTTTTTTATAATTAACAGCGAACGTTTTAAATTATATGACGATTATTTGATAAAATCTTCTAATTATAATTTTTTAAAACACGACAGTTATGTTGAATGTTCCGAAGTTCACATATTAGATGAAAAACGTCTCATAAAAAAACTTGGAAATCTTAATTATGATGATATGAAAATGATATTGCACAAAATTAAAAATTCCATAGGTTTGTCAAAAGGAGAAATAAAAGCTCTCTCTATTGAACTTGAAGAATGGTTAAATAATTATCAAGAAAATCAACTAAAAAATAAATTCAGCAATAGATAGTAGCTTCAAAATTCCTAAATCTGATACAAAATTTGAAAAAATTATAAAAAATAATGCCGCTTACAGAGAAAAAATGATAAGCGTGTCGTTTTTATTTACAAAATTCGCAAATAAATTGACAAAACCTCACTTTTTTTGAAAGAATGTTTTATATTTGTGTGCAATGTATAATCAAAGCTGCTTTTGGGTTAATGAAACCGCCCGTTTGCAGCTTGTTCTTCTTGGCATGGTGCTGGAGGGAACTTTTAACAAGGTTTCT
>WRMM01000269.1 GCA_009777135.1 Candidatus Fibrimonadales bacterium | reverse complement strand
GGACTCGTAGGCAGCATAATAGTTCTAGCTTCATTTTTGAACACAACTATGACAGGCTCAACGCAACGTTTTTTATCCTATAGTAAAGCAACCAACAATTTGAACTCCGTATTTCCCGCCTGTATCATTTTGCATTTTATATTGGGAATAATAGTTGTTGTTTTGTTAGAAATCGGCGGTTTTCTATTCTTAGATTTGCTGAATATACATCCCGACCGTAAAGCAATGGCTAATTTCGTATTCCACTGCGTGGTAGCAAATACATTTTTCTCCATAATATCTACTCCTTACGCTGCATTAATTAATGCGTATGAAGATATGTCTTTCATGGCTGTAATTTCTATCATAGAATCATTTGCCAAGCTGGGAATTGCTTTAATTCTCTTCGTAATTCCTTATGATCGTTTGGGAACTTACGCTTTTGCTATTATGATTTTAGCTATATTTATGAGAATTCTTCAAAGCTTTTTCTGTAAAATACGCTATCCCAAAGTATCTTTTTCCAGGCAATTCATAAATAAAAATCTAATTCGAGAAATATTATCTTTTTCCGGATGGAATTTTTTCATGGTCTTTTGCAACACTATATCTATACATAGCCTGCCTATCCTTATAAACCAATTTTTCGGCACAGCCATTAATGCGGTATTCAGCATAACCAATCAAATAACAATGCAAATTTCCTCTTTTTCGTATTCGCTATTAACAGCATCTGCTCCGCAGGTGGTATCTGGATTTGCGCATGGAAATCAAGAGCATTCAAAATATTTAGCAGTATTTTCTTGCAAAACTTGCCTTTTTTTTGTATCCTTGTTTGGAATACCTTTGATTTTGAATATTGATTATGTGTTATTTTTATGGCTGAGGCAAGTCCCCGAATATCTTCCTGTTTTTTGCTGCATAGCTTTGGTCAATGAAATTGCGATAAATCTTTCCCGCGGCTTGGATGCTTTAGTAGAAGGAAAAGGTTTTGTTCGCGGTTTCAAGACTGCTTTAGGTTTCGCCAGCCTTATAGCTTTGCCAATTGCATATGTCTTATTGAGGCAGGGACATTCTCCTTATGCAGTCTATGTTGGAATTTCTATTTCTAATGCGTTTTGGATTATGCTCAGAATCTACTTCGCCCATCGCCACGCAGGTTTATCCATTCCTCATTATCTAAAGCAAATGTCAAAATTATTGGCTGTGGTTCTTGTTGCATTCCTTTGCGCGGGAATAGTAATTTTTCCACTCCCTACTCCATACTCCCCACTCCCTGCTTTAATCTTCTCCACCTCCTTGTCCTCGCTCGTAATGTGCTCAGGTTTTTGGCTCGCTTTGGATGCTAAGGAACGAGAATTTGCCAAAGGGTTGTGGAGGAAGGCTAGGGATAGAGTTAGAAAATCAGGGCAATCCTAAAATCGAAAGCGTCGAGGCTCAGACAAACTCCCTCAACGCTGTCCACCTGTGCCTTTCTCTGTTGTTGCGAACCGCTGTTTCCAAAGAACCTTGGCTTGCCAAAACCCAAATATTCTCCTTTGCTCTAGTAACCGCTGTGTACAGCAAATTTCTTTGCAGCATAATGGAATGAGAATAGTCCAGCAGCACCGCTACGGATTTGTATTCGCTGCCTTGGCTTTTGTGAACCGTGCAGGCGTAGGCAAGCGTTAAATGCTCAAATTCATCGCCTTCAATGCTGATTGCTTTTCCGTCAAAATTTGCTTCTATTTTTTTTGCGCTTGGCATAACCTTTGTTATGCGCCCCAAGTCGCCATTGAAAATATCTTTGTCGTAGTTGTTTTTCAACTGCATAATAGGGTCGCCAATTTGCCAGCGCATGCCCCTGTATTCAAAGCCATAAGCATCAAAGTTCATGATTTTTTGCAAAAATGCGTTTAAATTTATGGTTCCCAGAACTCCCTTGTGCATAGGCGTTAAAACTTGCAACTCGTTGTTTTTAGAAAGCTCGCTCAAAATTGAAAGAGCTTCCTCTGAATGCTGATAAGGCATGCAATGAAAATGCGAGCCGTTTTTCACATTCGGTAAATTGCCTGCCAAAATGCGATGGGCATTTTCTGCAATGTCGCTTTCGTCGTTGTGTCTGTATATTCTTGAAAGCCGAACAGAAGAAACCTCCGGGCAAGATAAAATTTCTCTAAGCACATTGCCCGGACCAACGCTGGGCAACTGGTCTGCATCGCCTATCAAAACCAGTTGCGTGCCTGGTTTTAGAGCGCGCATTAAATCAGCAGCAAGTTCGTCATCTATCATTGAACTTTCATCTATTATAACGCTGTCAGCTTCCAGAGGATTCATTTCATTTCTGGAAAAAAGCCCTGAAATTGGGTCTATTTCCAGCAAGCGGTGAATGGTGCTGGCTTTGAAGCTGCAAACCTCCGCCATGCGGCGAGCTGCTCTCCCTGTGGGAGCGGCGAGCATAACTTTCTTTTTTTTCAAATTCAAAATATGCAAAATGCCTTTCAATATGGTAGTTTTGCCTGTTCCTGGCCCGCCTGTGATAACAAAAAAATTGCTGGAAACCGCGCTTTTAATTGCCAGCAATTGCTCTTCGCTATACTTTATTCCCTGCATGTCTGCCACGTAGCTTGCATCTGCATCCAAGTGCGAAGTTTCTTCGTTAAAATCAAAAGAGCGGCGAATAAAAAATCCTATATATTTTTCCGATTCGTAAAGTTCGGGAAGCCAAACTCTTTCTTTTTGAACATGCACTTTTCCATTTTTATGCAGCCCGCTGAGCGCAGCGTTGAGGTCATCGAAAATATCATCGTCTGGGCTGTGAGGAATTATGCGTAAAAAGTTCATGGTATTTTGCAATAAATTTTCCCTAGGCATAAAGGCATGGCCGCCATCGTATTTTGCTTCTCTTAGCACTTGGGTTGTAGCGGCGCGCAGTCTCAAATTTGAACTTGCTTCAAAGCCAAGTTTTTTTGCGGCATTGTCTGCTATTTCAAAAGCGTATGCAAAAGGTTCTTCGCACAAGGCGTATGGATTTTCGCTAACTAAATTTTCCGTGTTGCTTTTATATAAATTCCAAACGCTCAAAGCTTTTGAGCCTGTGAATCCCAAATTGTAAAGGAACAGCAATACTTTTCTGCTTTCTTGCTGCATGCTCCAGTCATCTAAAAATTTTTCCAGTCTTTTTCCGCTTAATCCCCTTACCGCTCCTCGTAGCCTGCCAGGATCTTTGTCTAAAACATTTGGCAAATCTTCGCCGAAAACCGCCACCAGTTTTTCTGCGGTTTTTTCGCCAATGCCTGCAAAAATTCCGCTTGCCAAATACGCTATTAATCCGCTCTCGCCTTCTGGCGCCAAAACCTCGCAACCTGCAACCGCAAACTGCTTTCCAAACCTAGGATGCTCGCCCCAATCCCCAGTCAAACGCACCTTTGCTCCAACATGAACAGCGGGAAAA
>WRMM01000268.1 GCA_009777135.1 Candidatus Fibrimonadales bacterium | reverse complement strand
TTTGGAGATTTAGAGAGCATTTTAACCCTTGACGAAAGGCAAAAAATTTTCTAAATTTAAGCAACCAAAGAATGCTTCATAGCTCAATGGTAGAGCAACCGGCTGTTAACCGGTTGGTTCCAGGTTCGAGTCCTGGTGAAGCAGCTATTTCACCATTTCCACAATTTTCGGCACATTTTCCCCAAATACAGTCTCTTTTTTATATAAACGCCCCGTGCTATCATAATAAAACTGCTCGCCAAAAAGCCTGCCATTGCTGAAATTCAAGGAATCTCTCAAAACCCCGCTTCTATACCAAGTGCGCCACGCTCCTTCTTTTTTTCCGTTTTGCCAAAAGCCTAGGGCCACGGCTCTTGCAGAATCTTTTGGGTAATCTGCTGTGCTTTGCTTAACTCCGTTCTCATAAGTTTCAATTCGCAGATATTCGCCGTCCCTAAGTTTAATGCGAATTTCGCCATGGATTCTGTTGTTTTGCCAAGAAGTGTCTTCAAAAACTCCGTTTCCATCTATAAATTCTGCTTTGGCAAGAGCCTCGCCGTTTTCATTGAAACGCATCCACGTGCCGTTTCGCATATTGGCAATCCAGCGTTCAGTTTTTCGCAATTTCCCGCTAGCAAAATACTCGGCCCACAAACCGCTTTTAAGGCCGCTCTCAAAGTTACCCGCTCTGTGCAAAGCTCCGCCCGGGTAATAAGACAAAAAAACTCCGCTAAGCTTTCCATAGCGGCATTCCTGATAAAGCGAAATTTTGCCCTCATTTGAATAGGCTCTGAAATATCCGCTCTCATTTGCCGGATGGCATGAATTTTCCTCTATCAAAACGCCATTGTGAAATTTTTTCCAAGTTCCTGCAGCAGAATCGTTTCTAAAAAACTGCTCACCGGAAACTTTTCCGCTCTCATCAAATAGAACCCACTTGCCCTCTCTCTTGCCTTTTTTATAATTGCCTTGCATAAAAGGAATTTTTTCTTTCGCAAAAAATGTCCATCTCCCTTCCCGCAAAGAATCCTTGTAGGCTCCTCTTTCAATAACAAATCCCTTGGTGCTCCACTTGCGATAAGTCCCATGCGGAACCCCATTTTTCAAAGGCATGTCCTCTGCCTTTATGCCTGTTCTGTACCATGAATAAAACCTCTCCTTTGAGCCATCAGCAGAAACCTCATAAGCAATCTTGGGAGCATTGTTGTCAAAAACTTCAACAACTTCCAAACGTTTAGATTCGCAAGACATCTGAAATCCAATGACCACGATTAACAGCACTTTGCCTTTAACAAAAGCATAAATTTCTTCAAAGGTCATGGGGTTAAGATAGAAATTTATTGACACTTTCCCCTAAATTTCTATATTTCCCTTTTAACAACAAAGAGAGACCCCCTATGAAACAAACTATTTCAATGACTGAAAGAATTGGCAAGCTATCACTCATTTTTGGAACAATATTGAGTATTTTATGCGCAATAGCGGGTTTAATATTCTTGCAGACCGATTTGTTTTCGGACTTTTTCGGCAACGAAACCGGGTATTATCCTGTTTTTACGCTAATGCCTTTTGTTGCTATGTTTTTATCGCATTTAACGGCATGGCTGATTTGTTTGATAAAAACAAAGAAGAACAGCGAACTGCCACAAGAAACGCCAAACACAATCGGCGTTTTGTTCAAATCCTATTTCTATTTATGGATAATCATTACTATTGCAATAGCTTTAGGCAGTTTTATATTTTTAAATTTTCATGTTTACAATTTGCCAATGGTTTTCGGCAGCAACGCGCTTTGGCTGAGCATCGCCTGGCTTTGCACAGTAATTGTCTGCATTATGGTTTGGGCTGCCGTCAACGCATGGAAAGCCACCGAAGCGGCAGGCGTGGTAGTGGCTATTATCGCTTTTCTAGTATTGGCAGGAACAAGTACGTTAGTAGGTGCGTTATATTATGATAATGCAGACTCTTATAGTGTAGCAAGAAATAATCAAGCTCGTGAAGCAGCTTATGATGCAGTAAAAGCTTACGAAATAAACCAAGCTCGTGAAGCGGCTATTCGCGAAGCAGAAATTGCAGCCGCAAATGCTGCTGCAAATAGCGAACAAGCAGAATACGTTGATGAATCTGAATCTGGCGTTGATAGAGCATTGCGTTTTATGAGGTTCAAATTTGAGCTAGAAAACGAACAACGCGCCATTGACTTGATTCGCAATTGGACTTATTGGTATTCCTCGTGGAAAGAATCCGATTATGGACATTCGAATAGCAGGGATTACTTTAACGGGCCGATACATTTTCATAGATCCAAAGGCGATTTTTATTTATTAATTAATGGAAACATGAGAAATAACTCCGTATTGGAATCCTTTGTCACTAACAACCACGACAAAATCAGCCAAATAGGAAATATTCTCTACAAAAGAGCTTTTGAACGTTCGGGAGCAAGCGACTGTTTAAAAATCCTGCTGTGGGCGTATGACGATATATATTCAAAAGAGAACAGCGATTCAACATTGAGAGAGATATACAATTACATGATGCGAGAACCAGAAAACAGTGAATATTATTATGGCGTTAAGGAGTCTCATTATGAAGGCTTGCGTCCTTATATGTCAGACGATGTGGTTCTTAATATAAACAGAATATGCAGACGTAATACTGATGATGTAGAATGGGCAACAGGTAGTATGGCAACCTGGGCTTATTCCTTTTGGGCGCGCCGTCATAATGACAAAGTGGATAAAGTAGTTTACAGAATATTGAAAATCGTTGAACGGGTGTATAATTAGCTTGCAAAAAGGGAATTAAAAATACTAAGGGCGACAATACATATCCACAGACTATAAAGCCGCTCTCGCTAGAACCTCGTTTACGAAACGCTGATAAGGCTTATGCTGAGCTTTCGCTTTTCTTTTTAGATTATCTACAACGGAAATCGGCAGGCGGAAAGAATACATCTTGCGATCCGTTTCTGCCATATGCTTCCGTGCCGCTTCCACGGCATTTGAACAACCAAAGTCAGCGGGGGAAAAAGCTTCTCCCCATTCCGCCTCATCTTCTCCGCACTTATCGAAATGCCTTCCCAGAGCGTTAAGCTCCGCATCGTCTATGATTTCAAGCTTTGCCATGCGTTACTCCTTTATTTTTGTTTGCCCAGTATGCCGTTAGAACGGCCTTGGCGGCGGGACTAAACACTACTTTCAACGAGCGGCTGCCAATTTCGCTCGTGGCTACATACACTCCCTTGGAATTTTTGCTCGGTTTTATGGAAACGGCATTGTCAAGCACAGATAGCACCTGAGCTTCGTTTATCCTTCTTTCCTGCATACGCTCCAAAGCGTGTTTTGTTAGCCTCATACCCTAAATATACAAAATTTTCAATGGCTTGTATAAGCACTTTCCCGATTTTAGAAATGTTGCCAGCCATTTGGTTTGAGTCTTTTTTTGTTTAAAAACACGCCACTGCCTTTTTTTGCTTTG
>WRMM01000267.1 GCA_009777135.1 Candidatus Fibrimonadales bacterium | reverse complement strand
GTGGAACGCCATAAAATAAATTTCTATTTACCTCGCGCTTCGCACATGGAAATTCATATTGACGGCAAATTAAACCGCCGTTTATTTTTGCCGTCTGGCCACCACGAAATAAGCGGGCTTACCGGGCACACAGGCTTAAATACCGTGCAGGTTTTTATACAAGACGAAAACGGCTCCTTAAGAGAAGTTAAATATGAATTTGAGCTTGGCGATGGCCGCACCTTGCACAAAGGAGAGTCTCGTTACTCGCTAACCACTGGCATTAAGAGAACTTCCGTTCCCACTCCCGCAAGTTTCAAATACCACACAGATGAACCAGGGCTAAATGCAGAATATATTTACGGTCTATTCCATTCCCTAAGCACTGGTTTTTTATGGCAAATTTCGCAGCAAAACATAATGACTGGCTTGCAGATTCTAAACGCCAATCCTCTTGGCTACACAGAACTCTTC
Source organism: Candidatus Fibrimonadales bacterium (assembly GCA_009777135.1). Taxonomy (GTDB): domain Bacteria; phylum Fibrobacterota; class Fibrobacteria; order Fibrobacterales; family Fibrobacteraceae; genus Fibrimonas. The sequence continues at coordinate 3,023 of WRMM01000267.1, read as the reverse complement.
GGGCTTATAAACTCCGATTCTTCATCAACGCAAATTGGGCAGCGAGCAAATCTCAGGCACACCGTTGGCATAAACAAGCCATTAAAATATTTTGAGAGCTTAGATTTTTCAGTGTCTGGCTATCTTCAAAATTCTGCATACAATCCCTATTTGTTTAGACCGCAAAACAACGCTTCTGATAATTTTGCAGGTATTTCTGGCAGTATTGGCGCAGCTTTTTCGCAAAGCCATGTATCCACCCACGTAGGAGCTTCTTTTAACCGCAAAAGTGAAACTCAAGATTTTATGGACTTGATTTATGGAATATCAGCATCAAAAAATATATATGGGATTGCTTTAAACGCCAATGCAAGCTCCAGTATTAGCAAAAACTACACAACATATCATTTCTCCATAGGCGCTGCTTATGCTTTTGGAATAAAAAGGCATCGCCTAAATCTATCCAACAATTTAAGCAGGCATTCCTCATACACGCCATCTCAATATATGAAAAACCCCTATTACGATGAAATGCTGGATTTTGATTATGAAATTGATTATGAAGAACAGGAATATATAGAAATTCCCGGACGTTCCAATAATAACTTGTATAATAGAACCGCTTTGGGCTGGAATTGGTCCAAGGGAGGCGGCAATATAGGAGGGCAAAATTATTCTGCCAATGTTGCTATGAATATGCAAGATGAGATGAATAGTTTGAATGCAAGACTGGGTGCTCGTTACAGCTTTAACCGCGCAGAAATAGGCGCCAGCTCTAATTTCTCTAATTATGAAAATGCTTATAGCAATAGCAGGCAAAACTACGGCATGGGATTAAGGGCAGCCACCTCATTTATGTTTGCTGATGGCTTATGGGCATTCGGCAGGCCGGTAAGCCGAGGCTTTGTGCTTGCGGATGTTGACGGCAGTTTAAGCGGATCAACCGTGCGTATCAATTATTCAGAAGCCCACAGAACAGATTTAAGCCGCAGCGGCACTCTTGGCGCGGCTTACCAAAACCGCATAGCAAGCTACCGCCCTACCACAATAAACATTCGCTTAAACAATATGCCAATAGGCGCATGGCTTGAGCAAAACCAATACTATGTAATGGGTGCCTACAAACAAGGCTACGCCCTGCGCCTTGGCAACGATATGCGCGCATTTATGCAAACCATCCTAACCGACGAAAAAGGCCCATTGAGCAATATCTACGTTGCAATCTTCCAAATAGACAGCGATAACAAAATCATAAGCAGGCACATAACCTTCACCGCCAGAGACGGCACCCTCCAAATGGGCAACCTAATCCCCGGCGAAAAATACCGCATAACCTTTGACCCAAGTACCTACATAAAACCCATAGAGATAGAAGTCCCAAAAGATTCAGGTCCGTTTATGGAACTGCCGGTTATAAATGTGGAGAGGGAGTAGCTGAATCTACTCAGCGATTTCTGCAAAGCACGTTCGCTTGCGCTTATGCTCGCTTGATTTGTGAAACTTCTCTATTATCGCTTTGTCTTGCTCATTTGCCGTGCCGTTTAGCAAAAATTCATCTATGCTGTGGTAGCTAATGCCCATCTCGCTTTCATCCGTTTGGCCATCAAACAAGCCTGCAGATGGGGCTTTGCTGATTATAAAGTCTGGCGCATTCAAAAAACGCAGAAATTCGTAAATTTCAGTGACCGTGAGGTCAGAAATTGGGTTGAAATCAAAAGCGCCATCGCCCCATTTTGTGAAATAGCCCATGTAAGCCTCGCTTCGGTTGCCAGTTCCCGCCACAAGCCTATTTTCGCTTGCTGCAATGGCATATAGCGCAGTCATTCGCAGTCTGGGCGCAATGTTGGCTATTGCAGGGCTGCTGAGCGTTTTTTCGCCAAGAACATTAAGAAGCTCGTTTTTTGCGCTTGCCAGGTCTATTAGCCGCGTTTCTATGCCAAATTTGCTGGCAACGGCCTCTGCGTCGGTTTTGTCTATCTCATAATTCCGTTTTGAACCGCAGGGCATAATTACGCCCACAGTATCGCTGCAAGCCATTTTGCAAAGAATTCCGACAAGCGCGCAATCTTTGCCGCCGCTATTCCCAAAAACAACGCCGCTGGCACCCGCAGTTTTTAAAACTTTGCGAATAAATTCAACTCTCAATTTGGTTTCTTGCTCATAATTTCTCATATTTATTCCTCAAATAAGGGGAAATTTAGAAAAATTTTATTTTTTTGCATTTTACCCCTTGACATTTTGCAAAAATTTTTCTATACTTGCGATTTGGGTACGTAGTGGTAAATCCTCAAGACACTCTATCGCTCCCCTCCTGATAAGTTCGAGGTGCCTACGTATCCTTTTTATTAATTTTTAATTTTTGGGTAAATATACCCTTTTTAGCGAATTTAAGCCGTTTTTTGTGAAATTCCCCATACCCCATACCCCAAACCCAAAGCGAGTAAATCAGCATTGTCTATATTCATTACATGCGTTTCTCCATGTTTTTTGCCTTTCTCGGGTTTTTAGCTGCTTTATCTTTTGGCCAGCAAGAAGCCTCGCCTGGCAACTCTCAGGATACTTCTTCCGCAAATAAAGCCGTTTTTGCCGATGTTACCATTTTTTCGCAAATGCCTCTTGGCAGCGTTTACATTTTATGGGCTAATTTTGACCTCATAAACGAAGAAGTAAAAAGACAAATAACAAGCCGTAGCTTTGTTTTAGAGCCATTTTTCATGCAAAACATAGACAGAGAGCAATTTGAGCAAAATCAGGTTCTGCATATATTTAATGAGCAAAAAAAGGCATTTTTCAAACTATTCCCAGACGAAGAAGACGACTAAACCCCGTACATCGCTCTGGTATTTTCTCTTACCGCTTTAAATACATCCTCAATTGAGACATTCTTTACATTTGCCAGCACTTGAGCAATGTTTGGAATCATTGCCGGAGTGCAGGTTTTGCCCCTGAAAGGCACAGGAGCAAGGTAGGGAGCATCAGTTTCCAGCAAGATTTTGTTTAAAGGAATTGCCGTGGCAATTTCTCTGATTGTTGCGGTTTTGTTA
>WRMM01000266.1 GCA_009777135.1 Candidatus Fibrimonadales bacterium | reverse complement strand
TACGCGCCAAAAGCTCGTTGTAAGGTTCGCCAGCTATCGAGAAAATCGGGAGTTTTTGGCTCACCACCAATGAATTGAACACATCAATCATCGGAATGCCGGTGCGCACCATGTTCTTGGGAATAATTCTCTTTGACGGATTAACCGAGGGACCGCCTATGTCCACCATGTTTTCATTTATTACAGGACCTTTGTCGCGAGGCTCCCCTGCTCCAGAAAACACGCGCCCCAACAGCGAATCGCTGAACGGAACTTGCATTGGACGGCCCAAAAAACGCACCTGCGAATTTGTGGAAACGCCACGGCTGCCTGCAAAAACCTGCAAATCAATCATGCCGCTATCCATGCGAATAACCTGCGCCAAAGAAGTTCCCTGCGGGCTTTGCACATACGCCAATTCACGGTAGCTAACGTTGTCTGCGGCAACCGTTATAACGTTGCCGGCTATTCGCTCAATTTTATGATAAACTTTATGCATTGATAGTTACCTCCGCTAAGGCTTTGAAAATATTATCTTCTAATTCTTTGAACTCCCCGGATTCAAACTCAACCCGATTCCAATCTTTAGCTGTTTGCGTAAGCTTCAAAAAGAATGAGCGGGCGGTATCTTTATCCGTAAAAGTCACCTGTGTTTTTAATATCTGATAAACTTTTTGGAACACATATTTTTGTCGCTCGCCTGTGCAAGCCTCGTCTATTTTATTGTAGGCATCTTGCTGCAGATAAACCGCATCCAAAAATTCGGCTTTCAGGTAAAGAACAAAATCGTCCATTGAGGTGCCTTCTTCGCCAACCACTTTCATCATCTGGCCAACATCATTCCCTCTGCTCAAAATTTTGTGAGCATCTAACACGCTGGCAGCGTCTATTATGCCGCTGTATTTTGACCAGCTGTCAAGAGGGTGAATTGCAGGAAAGCGACGTTGGTCGGAACGTTCTCTGGAAAGCCCGTGGAATGCGCCAACCACTTTCAGCGTTGCCTGCGTCACTGGCTCTTCAAAGTTGCCGCCAGCTGGGGAAACTGTTCCGCCAATGGTTACAGAGCCTGTGCTGCCGTCTTTCAAGCGAACTATGCCGCCGCGCTCGTAAAAACTGGCTATAACGGATTCCAAATATGCGGGAAAGGCTTCTTCACCGGGAATTTCTTCTAAGCGGCCGCTCATTTCACGGAGCGCCTGTGCCCATCGGCTTGTTGAATCTGCGAGAAGCAGAACGTTCAAACCCATTTGGCGGTAATATTCAGCGAGAGTCACGCCTGTGTAAACCGATGCTTCGCGCGCTGCTACGGGCATGGAGCTAGTGTTGCATATAATAAGAGTGCGTTCCATCAAGCTTTTGCCTGTGCGAGGGTCAACCTGCTCCGGGAATTCTTTTAGCGTTTCCACAACTTCGCCTGCGCGTTCGCCGCAAGCCGCAATTATAACAATATCAACTTCCGCATGGCGGGCGGTAAGCTGCTGCAGCACGGTTTTGCCTGCGCCAAAGGGACCAGGAACGCAAAAAACACCGCCTCTGTTCACTGGAAAAAAGGTATCAACAATTCTCTGCTTTGTGATTAAAGGCTCAACAGGGCGAAGGCGCTCTGCGTAGCATTTAATAGGGAGCTTCACAGGCCATGTTTGCATTAGCTTGACCTCGTGGCTTTTGCCGTTTTGGTCTTTGAGCTTTGCAATTGCATCGGTTACCTTGAATTCGCCGCTAGGCGAAATGCTCTCAACTGTGAAAGTTCCCTGCAAGCGGAACGGAACCATAATAAGATGTTTGAAAATTCCTTCTGGAACCGAGCCAAGAGCATCGCCGGCAGAAACTTTATCGCCAACGCTCACGCTTGGGGTAAAAGCCCATTTTTTGTCTCTGGGCAAAGCTTCTAAATATTTGCCTCTCTGCAAAAAGAAACCGCATTCATCGGCAAGCCTCGGAAGCGGATTTTGCAAGCCGTCATATACCTGCGTTAAAAGACCTGGTCCAAGCTCTACCGAGAGAAGCTCGCTTGAAAATTCAACGCTGTCGCCTTCTTTCAATCCGGTGGTATCTTCAAATACCTGCAGTTCGGCAACCGAGCCTCTAACGCGTATCACCTCGCTTTTTAAGCGGGTTCCGCTTTCAAGCACGGCATAAGCCACTTCGTTTTGCACAACAGGCTGCTCAAAGCGCACTCGCAGCAAGTTGCTGTTCACGCCTATTATCTTTCCTATATTCGCCATAATTTACCCTTCTTTGACCTCTCGGTCGTTTGCTTTAATAAAATCTTCTACCGCCAATTTGCCTGCCTCGTTGTTTAAACAGGCAAAACGGCTATTAATTTGCAATTTCACAATATATGCGTAAATTTTTGCCTCTGAAAAGTAATCTATGCCTGCAAGCTCGTCTGCCATTTGCCAACGTGCCTGTTCAAGCGCAAGTTCTCTTTCAAAGGGATTTTGAATATTCATGGCATCTGAGAGTTTTTGCCTCAAACTTACATGGCAGCCAGCGTGGGAACGCTCTGCAACCCGAATATCGCCGTTTTCCCACTTGGATGCGCGAAATGCGGCGGTTGCGTTTTTTATCTCTATTAAAACATTTGCATAATCAATGGTAAACTGATGGGAGCCAGGGATGCCAGCTGCCACAGCATCAAAATCGTTTAAATCAACGCCCTCTATGCCTTCACAGCGCTTGCGCAATTCTTCCACAGAAAAAGGAGCCTCTGCCCCAAGCTCTAGCGTTGGCAAACTTGACAGCAAATAGATTGCGCTCATTGTTAATCCTTTACGGCGTTTTGAACTGCTTTTGCCAAAGCTGGGCGCAGAATTGCGGAAAGAGCATCCGCGATTGCAGTTTTTGTCCAGTCGTGGCTAACCTTGCCGTTTTCAAAAGAAAGCTTGAAGCCTGTGCTGATTCCGCCTTCGCTTTGAACCTCAACGCCAGCCCCGAGTTTTTTCTGAAATTCGCCAATAATAAAGGAATTCAGCTTTTTTGCATCGGATTCGGACAGTGAAACCATTGCGGCTTGGCCTGCATAGCCATTTGCCAGCGTTAAGAGAATTTGCTGCACAAGCTCTGGCGTCAATGCTTTATCAACATTCAGCTCCAGTATCCCAAGCACGGCTTTTTTCACATCTTCGCCTACGGTGAGCACAACATCCCGAGCCGCCTGCTGAAGGGTCTTTTCGCTCCGCTCGGCATAAGCCAGCGAGTCTTTATCAGCCTTTTCTAGCTTGGTTTTCGCTTCTGCCTCAGCATCTTTAATTATTTGAGCTGCTTTGGCTTTAGCCTCAGACACAATTTGAGAAGCCTCCGCCTCTGCCTTGTCCACGGCTTCGGTCTTTATTTTGTTTATCAAATGCTGCAAATCTTCTGCCATAATTAAATCTCCAATGAAGGGAATATAGAAAATTTAATTGCTGAGCAACTTCGCTTGGGAGTAGCTAGTAGGGAGTGGGAAGTGGTCAAAACGCCGAATTTGAGCAAATTTAAGCACTTTCTACTCCCTAC
>WRMM01000265.1 GCA_009777135.1 Candidatus Fibrimonadales bacterium | reverse complement strand
GTTTAAAACAGATAGAAACATAATGCTGCAACTGTATGCGGCGCTTTCTGGCGTTTCATCTTCCTTTATTCCTGTTGCCTACACGGATAAATACGATAGCGATATGCTTATGTGGAACTTGTTTGTGCAGTCAGAGCCGGCAATAGCAATTACGCCCAATTTGCATGGGGTTTTAATTTTGGGATTTGAAATGTTCCGCGCAGAAAAGGCTTATGCAGAGCTTTCCGACGTGTATATTAAAAACCTTCCAGTTATACCAGGTAACCACGCCTACGGTGGATTATATCCGGCTGGCTTTTATGATTACAAGCTTTCTCCCATAAATATTTTGCATACCGCCTTGGGCTTTGGTTTTGACTGGGATTTTGCTGCTCGAGCCGGTTTGCATTTCCGTTATAGATATTTAACCAGCAATGATGAGAATTTACCGCAGAATGATTGGAAGAGTCACTATGTTCAAGCTGAAACAAAGGTTTGGTTTTAATAAGCGAGGCAGTGGATATGAATAAAAAATTGATTTTTGCCTTTTTTGCCTCTTGTTCCTTGGCTTTTGCCACGGAAGAATATAGACTTGGGCAGGAGATAGATAACAGAGCAGAAGCGATTAATGCTCGTAAGGGAATTGAAATTAGCGGAACTGTTCGCAGTGCTTCTTTTAACTCTTTTTTTGAATCTCCCAATGAGAAACCTTTCAATTCAAATGGCGGATATGCGGATGGCAAATTTGACGGCTTTTTTATAAACAAAATGCCCAACCATGAAATTTCCGAGTTTGTGCAGTTGGATTTGGATTTTAAATTTCGCCCTTACGATATTATAGGAGCTAACTTAAAATTGCGTTTAGGCGCAGGCGCGCAAGAATACTTTGCTGCTGCAGCCACAACGGTAAGCGTTCCTTGGCTCAATATTGAAGGTAATTTTAATGATAATCTATATTGGGTTGTGGGTGATTTTCGCCAGTCTTATTCTCCTTTGACTCTTTATATGCCCGGTTTGGATTTTATGTATGAGCCAATAGCTTTTGCCCGCAAAAGAGAAATGGCTCAAAAAGATGCCTTATTGGAAGGCAATCAAAGAAATTTGCAGGGTTTTAATCTGCAATTCCGTCCTCAGCTGGGAAGCGCTTTGGGTGAGCTTCGCGTTGAGGCTTTGGGTGCGCGCTTGCGCAGAGCCGGCTACCTTGATGCTAGCGGCGCTATGGGCAATATACTCCCCAACGAGGGCATTCCGGGAGCAACGCAGGCAGGGCGTTTTGATAAATTTTTGCTGGGTACTAATATTGAAATGCTGCCGCTTAATAAAAATTTGTTGATTGGCGGAACTTATCTGATGATTTTTGACGATAAAGGCACTTCTGAGTATTATGAATGCGCCTCTTGCCCTGCGCCGGTATCTTCTCTGCTCAATACTTTGGATTCTCTGCCGCAAAAAACCGTTGTTTATGCAGGCAGAGCAGGAGCGGATATAGCGGGTGTGCTAGGGATCAATTCTTTGGTAGCAAATTTCACAGGTGAGTTTGCTATGTCAGATGATAAAGTTTATGATATTGCAGACGAAGGCCATGCAAGCAGGCAAGAAACTGGCAATGCTATTTTGGCTCAAATGGATTTGGGTTACAAGGGCGGTATAAATGTTGTTCTTTCCAGTTCCTTTATTCGCAATGATTCCTCTTGGTTCAACAACGTGGCTCAATCATCTTCTTTCTTTGCGCGTCGCGTGCTGAATTCAGATAAAGACATTGGTTGCAGCGTGCCTGCATCTGCTAATTCAGCTCCCTGCAATAATGACCGGACTTTTAACTTGAGCAAATATGGAGCATATTCTCCGCTTTATTCCTCTTTTGATGCTCTTTATTTCTTCACGCCCAAACACTCGCCTATGAATGTTATGCTTTTGCCTGGCGAGCCTTTGAGCAATTCTAAAACTGTGAGCTATAATACCGTTCCTTATAGCAAAACCTCTTGGAATCCTTCAGTTTTAACACGTGCTGAACTTGCTTTGGTAGAACAGCTTTCAGATTTAAACCTGCAAATGGCTTTGCCGAGCGGTTTTGCAACTTCCAATCGTCAGGGTTTTCAGGAAGTTTTAACCGTTAACTGGAAAAATTTTGCTGAAGCAAAAGGTTTGTTTGCAAACTATGAGCAGCTCTCTGCAAATGCCAATGCAAAAACAGCAAAGTACGCTGAGTTTGGGGGTGGAGCAAAAGTAGATGTTTTGGGAATTTTGGGTTTTGAAAAAAATCCCCTTGAGTTCAGCGGCAGTTTCAAGCGCAGCGCCAAGGAACAGGAATGGAAATTGGAAGAATGGGATGATTGGAGCAAAGCTGAGTTTACCAGCGACTTTATAAACGGCGGTTTGTATTATCGCTTTTTCAGAAGATTTGGCATCACATTTGGCTATCAGCAGATAAATTCTGATTTGAATATTGTTGGTGCTGTTATCCAAAAAATGCAAATGGAAAATTTAAATGTTCCCATTGTACCCATTGTAAAATCAAAGCAAAGCCAGTGGATGGCAGGGCTGGATTATACCGTAGCTAAAAATGCTTGGCTTTCCATAAATTATGGAATTATAGGTGTGGAAAATACATACAGGCTGGAAACTGCCAACTACAGCTTTATAGGCGATGACCAGATTAAAATAAATGAAGGAACGAATTTGCCCGGATATCTTATGGTCAATGGAATTGAGGCTGAAAAAAAGGAGTTGAAACATGAATTTTCGCGCAATATTCTTGAAGCAACCATCAACGTGGAGTTTTAAGGGGTGAGTATGAGATATGCCATAATAGTTCTGTGTTTGTTTTTCGGCTTTTCTTTTGCTCAAGAAACAGATGTTTTAAGTCGCCAGAAAGCAGTGCTCTCCGCTTTGGACAGCATAGAAGAAAACACTATAGGTTTTTCCTTGAATGGTCGTGCAAAAGGAGGCTTTCTAGGTTCGGTTTTAGATGGCCAGACATTGCAAGATGGAGAAAATGCTTCGGAATATTCAGCCTTCAGCAACTTACTTCTGAGCATTTCTGTGCGCCCGAGAAATGAAACAAAGGCAACTTTCGATTTACGTTTTCATAAAGATTGGCAGTCTGCATATCGTGAGGGCAATAATTCTCCTGTTATACAGTGGTGGTCTTATGATGGCAATATATTGGATAAAAAGTTAAAATTCAATTTGGGAACAATGCGCCTTGCTTATTCTCCGCTTACCATTTATTTACCAGAACCAGAGCTTATTATGGAACCGGAAATTTTTACCACCCTTAAAAAAGAGGCAATGGAAGAAAGATATTTGGATGGTACCAATCGTAGGCTTTTGCAGGGATTAAATGCGGAATATAAAACATCTTTTGGTATATTTGACAATATTCTTTTGCAGGGAACTCTTGTGCGTTTGAATAGAAACGATGCATCTGATCGCATTGCATCTGATTTCAATTATAATAAAGACAGATTTTCTGCGGCAGCCCGTTTTGGAATTGAAACTTTTGGTTTCTCTT
>WRMM01000264.1 GCA_009777135.1 Candidatus Fibrimonadales bacterium | reverse complement strand
CTTCTTAACATATCTTTTGCGAAAAAGCCAGATTATGCGGCAATTGAGAAAAAAAACAGCGTACTCATTGTAGATGATGAAAATTCAAACATCATTGCGCTTACGCATATCTTAAATCCGGAATATATTGTTTATGCCGCCAAAAACGGAGCGAACGCTATTCAAGCGGCAGAAAAGTATTTGCCCGATGTTATTCTGCTTGATATCATTATGCCAGAAATGGACGGATACGCCGTGCTCGCCAATTTGAGGGTTTCCAAAAAAACGCAAAATATACCCGTTATCTTTATCACAGGGCTTAGCGATGCCGCCGAAGAAGAAAAAGGATTGGCGCTGGGAGTTGCGGATTACATAGCCAAGCCCTTTTCCTCTGCGATTGTCAAGCTAAGGCTGCGAAATCAAATGATGCTCATTGAGCAGTTTCGCTCAAATGAATATGATATAATGAAGTACAAGCTTTCAAACGATGCGCTGAACATTGCGCTATGGGATATGGATGTTGTGAACGAAGACCAAGCCAACCCTAATAATAGGTTTACATGGTCGAATGAATTTCGCCGTATGCTGGGCTTTTCCAATGAAAATGATTTTCCAAACTTGCTTCACAGTTGGAGCGATCAATTGCATCCCGAAGACAAAGAAAGAGTGCTTAACGATTTTGCAGCGCACATAAATGACCGCACGGGAAAAACTCGGTATGATATTGAATATCGCCTTATGCTGAAAAATGGCAAATATCGGCATTTTCAAGCCTTGGGAACAACGTTCAGAGACAACGTGGGAGCTCCAATCAGAGTGGCTGGCGCGCTTATGGACATAACCGAAAAAAAGCAGATGATAGAGAAAATTAAGGAAGATGCAAAAAATAAAGCCGAGATAGAGATGGCTAACCGGGCTAAATCAGCCTTTCTTGCAAATATGAGCCACGAAATTCGCACGCCTATGAACGCCATTTTGGGCATAACAGAAATTATGCTGCAAAGCAAATCCCTTCCCGCAGAAATTGAGGAAGGATTAGGAAAAATATACAGTTCATGCGATCTGCTTCTGTGCATAATTAATGATATACTGGACTTTTCCAAAATAGAAGCAGGCAAGATGGATATTATGCCGGCTCAATACAGCGTTGCCAGCCTAATCAACGATTCCATACATTTGAATATGATGCGAATTAACGATAAACCCATTGAGTTTGAGATTCAAGTTGATGAAAATGTTCCGTCAAAATTAATTGGAGACGAGCTTCGCATTAAACAGATTCTGAACAACCTGCTCTCAAATGCTTTTAAATATACGGATATCGGCAAAGTCACGTTGTCGGTTGTTTCCCAGCCTTGCGAGAAAGGAGTTATGCTTGTTTTTGGCGTGCGAGATACCGGCAATGGCATGACACAAGAACAAGTAGCCAAATTATTTGAGGAATATTCCCGTTTTAATGAAACTGACCGCACTGTCGAAGGCACTGGGCTAGGTTTGGCAATTACGCAGCGCTTGGCAAAGCTTATGGGTGCAGAAATTCATGTGGAAAGCAAGCTAGGCAAAGGTTCATTGTTTACTATACGGCTGCCGCAAGGAATGGTGGACAGCGAGGTGCTGGGCAAAGAATTGACGGAAAGCCTGCGGCAATTTCACCTGCGTTATATGGCAAGCGAGAAAAAGCCCAAAGTTATACGCGACCCCATGCCTTATGGAAGCGTTCTTGTTGTTGACGATGTGGAAACAAATCTGTATGTTTCCGAAGGGCTTATGAAGCCTTACAAGCTGCAAGTTGATACAGCTATGAGCGGGTTTGAGGCAATTGACAAAATCAAAGCCGGCAAAGTTTACGACATTGTGTTTATGGATCACATGATGCCAAAAATGGATGGCATAGAGACAACAAAGCAATTGCGCGATTTAGGATACACGGCTCCAATAGTTGCGTTAACAGCTAATGCAGTGGTTGGTCAGGCGGATATATTCTTGCAGAATGGCTTTGATGATTTTATTTCCAAGCCCATAGATGTTCGCCATTTGAACTCTATCTTGAATAAGCTGGTGCGCGATAAACAGCCAAAATCCTCGCTATTGCTGGAATCTTTTATAAGAGATGCCAACAAAACCGTAGCCGTGCTGGAAGAAGTGCTCCAAAAAAACATTGAAAGCGAGGAACTGCGCAAGTTTACAATCTCCGTGCATGGCATTAAAAGTTCTTTGGGAAATATCGGCGAGGCAAAACTTTCCGAAGCGGCATACAAACTGGAACAAGCTGGAAAAGAGCAAAATATTGACCTTATAACAGCTTCCGTTCCAAAATTTCTTGAAGAACTGCGCGCATTGCTCAAAAAACTTGAATCAAAGCAAGAAACAAACTGCGCAGATGAAGATATTGAAAGTTTGCGCAAAAAACTATTGATTGTTCAAGAAATGTGCGAGGATTACAACAGGAAAGGCGCTTTGGATATTTTGGAGGAAATTAAAAAAAACTGTTCAAAAGAGATGCGGGCAATTCTGAACAATATCACAGAGCTTGTGCTGCACAGCGAATTTGAAAAAGCCCAAAGCATACTCAAAGGACTTGAGCGATATGAAGGCGAAGTGAAAACATATTTGAAAATTCTGCGTTCATACGCAGCTAACACTAGTTCTCTGCTTGATTCAATAGAAAATTTCAACGAGGCTCAACTTGCCGATTACGAAATAATAGTTCACGGCATAAAAGGAGCAAGCTACGATATTTTTGCCGAGCAGATTGCTGCAAGCGCTAAAGACCTTGAAAAAGCTGCTATTATCAAGGATCTTGGCTATATAAATAAGCACAACCCTGCATTTTTTGAAATTACGCGGAATTTTATTTATTATATTGAGAATATGCTTTCCGCTATAGATGCAGAAAATCCAAAACCCCAAAAAGATAAGCCAGATGAGAAGGCATTGTCAAAACTTCTTGCTGCCTGCAAAATTTATGATATAGACGAGGTGGATGCTGCAATGGCAGAAATAGACCGCTATCAATACGTATCTGACAATGGCCTTGCTAATTGGCTTCGAGAAAATGCTGATATAATGAATTTCACGCAAATCGTTGAAAAACTTTCTGATAAAACTGATAATTAAACAAGGAGGTATGTTTATGGAAAACTTTCAGAAAAAAATAATTGTGGTTGATGACACTCATCTCTGTCTGTTATCAATAAAAGACAGACTTAGCAAAAACTATAAAGTTTATCTTGCGCAATCCGCTGCCAAGCTGTTTGAGATGCTTGAACACGTCAAGCCCGATTTAATATTGCTAGACATCAATATGCCAGGCGTGGATGGCTATCAAACCATTAAAAAAATAAAAGCCGACACTCGCTTTGTTGAAATACCGATTATTTTTATATCTGGCAGAAGCGATGCTCTAAGCGAATTCAGAGCATTCAAGCTAGGCGCGGTTGATTATTTGTGCAAGCCTTTTACTGATGCAAAGCTGCTGCAATGCATTGAAAATCAGTTGAATCCCAATTTTCTAGAGGCTA
>WRMM01000263.1 GCA_009777135.1 Candidatus Fibrimonadales bacterium | reverse complement strand
TAGACAAATACCTTCAGCAAAAATATCCCGAATTTTCACGCACGGATTTGCAGAAAATCATTGCGGAGGGCAAGGTTTTGCTGAATGGGAAGGTTTTGCAGAAAAATTTTCAAGTGCAAGAAGGCGTTGAGCCAGAAGTTTTGCAGATGCCAGAAAAAAAAGAAAGCCTTTTGGAGCCGGAAAATATTCCGCTGAACATAGTTTTTGAAGATGAGCACTTGGCTGTGATAAATAAACCTCGCAATATGGTTATGCACCCTGGGAGCGGCATAAGCAAAGGAACGCTTGCCGCAGGATTGCTTTGGCATTTCAAAAATTCTCTTTCAAAAGTAAATGGTCCTCTGCGCCCTGGAATTTTGCACCGCTTGGACAAAGACACTCCAGGCCTGCTTGTTGTTGCAAAAACAGACCTTGCGCACAAGGAACTTACTCGCCAGCTGGAAGAGCGAATTTTGGAACGCACATACAGAGCCGTAATCTGGGGAATTTTGCGAGACCGTGAAGGAACAATTGATGCCCCCATTGAACGCGACCCGAGAAATCGCCTGAAAATGGCTGTGCTGGCAAATGGCAAAACCGCCAATACCAACTACAAAACTTTGGAAACCTTTAGCATCGCTTCTCTTGTTGAATTTAAATTAGACACAGGCAGAACCCACCAAATTCGCATTCATACGCGCTACTTGGGAAACCCCGTTGTTGGCGACCCTGTTTATGACGGCAGGGAAGAGAGCGCAAAGAGAATTGATACAATTTACCGACCGGTAGCTGAAAATCTTTTGGAAATAGCGCCTGCGCAGCTTTTGCAATCTTGCAGAATAAAATTCAAGCATCCAAAAACAAAAAAAACAATGGAGTTCAAAACAGAAGACGACGAACCGCTCAGCAAAGCCTTGGATTTGCTGAGGCAAAATGCCAGCAACGCAAATTCGCCTTTGCAGCTATTCACTCCGCCGCAAGTGTTTGCCAACCCAGATGATATTGAGCAGCCAGAAGAGGAAGATGAGGAAGAAGAACTTGTTAGAAGGCCCACTCGCGCTGAACGTTATGCTGCTGCTAAGATAAAGCGCGCATTGAAGAAAGAGCGTAAGAAAATCGCCCATGAAACCAACCATACCACTTCGCAGGATTCTCCAGAATCAAGTTCTCAAGCCAAAGATGATAATGAGCATAAAAGTTCTCCGTGGGGATCTTTTTTAAGAAAAGAACGTTCTTCCGCAAATGCCCGCAAAAAACCGGAGTGTTTGGGCGATGTTTCAAAATAAAAGCTGGCAGTGGATTACAGCGGACTGCAACGCCCAGAAATTCGCTCTCGCATTTTTCCTTAGCGGATTTTCTGAAATCTTGGTCTGCCAGCATAGCAAACAAGCCGCCGTTATCTATAAATTCTATTAAACGTTCAACGGCTATCCTTTCTGCAAAACACTTGCCCTTATAGGTTCTTTTTCTTTGCAGCCACCTGTCAAAAAAATCTGGTTTTTGCCTTTGCGCAGCGGCATTCAGCGGCAAACCAAGCTCCGCAAGCCTGTACCCCAAAAGCTCGTGGTTGCCATAATGGGCGGTTAAAAAAATACCGCCGCTCCGCATCTCTTCCAAAATATTATGCGAATCTATTTTCAAACCTGCATTGGGCGGATGGCGAAAAATAAAATCAAAAGCATCGCTGAACATATTTTTCAAAACATCGCTGTATTTTGGCTGTTTAACGCTTGCTTTTTCAAAAAATGGCTTAGTTAAACGCATGTTTTTGGAAAAAACAGATTGCTTCCACACTTAAAACACCACCAAATCGTTTTTGTGAATAGCCTCTTTCTGGTTTTTTGCCTTGGCTACTTTGCGCATATCATCGCTGTCAAAACGACTTATGCCACGCGCGATTTTGCTTCCTTTTAAATCCTTGACATCTATTAAATCTTTTTCGTTGAATTTCCCGCTTACGCTGGTTATGCCCACAGGCAAAATGCTTGCGTTTTTATTTCTTATTGCATTGACTCCGCCATCGTCTATGGTGATTGAGCCTTTGGGCGTGCTCACAAAAGAAAGCCATTTTTTGCGGCTTGCCAATTTTTTTGCATTTCCCAAAAACAGAGTTCCAATCGCATTTTCCAGCAAAGCCTCGTGCGGCAAAATCTTTGTTCCATTTGCCAAAAAAGCATTGCACCCTGAGCGAGTTACGGCTTTTACCGCTTCCAGCTTGCTGTGCATGCCTCCTGTGCCAACTGCGGAACCAGCATCACCTGGCTTGGCAAGGCTTAAAATTTCATTAGTAACCTCTGGCACCAAATTCAAAAGCCTGGCATTGGGGTTTGTTTTGGGATTGGAGTCAAAAAGCCCGTCTTCGTCTGTGAAAAGCAAGAGCAAATCCGCATTCCAAAACAGGGCAACATCGCTTGAAAGCTTATCGTTGTCGCCTACTTTGATTTCTGCAACGGCAATGGAATCGTTTTCGTTTATCACGGGAATAACCTTGTGCTTTAGCATGGAATTCATTGTGTTTTGCAAGTTTTTATAGCGGTTTCTGTCTCTAAAATCATCGGCAGAGAGGAGAATTTGCCCAACTCTCATATTTTCTTTTTCAAAAGCATCTCTGTAGCCATGCATCAAATCTATTTGCCCAACCGCTGCGCACACCTGTTTATCTGCGATATTTTCAGGTTTTTTTGAGTAACCGAGCCTTGCCATCCCAGTGCCCACCGCTCCGCTGCTGACTATCGCAATTTCTTTGCCTGCATTTTGCAGCACAGCCACAGACTCCGCAAGTTTTTTTATAAACGCCAAATTAACGCCCTTATTGCCCACTAGCACCTTAGAGCCTATCTTAATCACAATCCGCTTTGCCTCTGCAAGCAAATTTTTCCGCAAGTCACTCATTGCGAGGTAATGTAGCAAAAATTATGCTTTCCTGAAAAAAATAACGTAATTGATGATTAACTCTATGCTGGGGTTTAGGGTATGGGGTATATACATCAACCCTGCTGAAAGGCAATGGTATATATGTTTTGTCCCATGACTTTAACCTGAATGCGCAGGAATATTTCACGCATACATTTATCAAAGGAACTTTCGCTTTTTCTGCAAGCCATTCAGCGCCAGGTTTCGCTGCCAAAGCAGGACCCTTTGGACCGTCTAGAGCCATGCCTGCCGAATTGCCGTTTTTCAACGCATGCAGCAAATGCCTTACCTCGCTTTGCCCTTTGCTGCTTGAGCCTCTAAAGACATTGTATCCCAAGCTCTGCGCCAATTTTGCAAACTTGCTGCCATCTTGGCTTCTGCTAATCAAAACAGCAATATTTTTACGCTTAAACGCCGCAAGGCAAGCAGGCAAATCCTGATGCCACAAGCCTATAACCGCTGGCTCCGGCAAAGCTTTTTCAAAACGAACTCGCCAAGAGAGAACAAGAAGCTTTAAAATAAAATTAAACATTGAATCTAGTTTGATTAATATAGTAATCGCTGATTAAGTCGCTTTGGGTTTGGGGTATGGGGTATAGGGTATGGGGAATTTTACAAAAAACGGCTTAAATTCGCTAAAAAGGGCATA
>WRMM01000262.1 GCA_009777135.1 Candidatus Fibrimonadales bacterium | reverse complement strand
ACCTGCGAATGTAAATTCTATCGCTTGCATTTCTGCAAAGGCTGTGTTGTTGGCTCGTGTGCCTGCTGTGGTGCCTGTTACACGACCGAAATTGGTATCAGTACCCGATCTGCGTGTAATGCTTACGTTAAGGGCTGCGCAGTTTTCCACAAGGACAGGGGAAATGGTAGCGTTGGTGGCGTTTGGGGTATTGCCGACAATACCCCCTACATAACTTGTACCGCTTACGGCGTTTGTCGCCCAGCAATTACTTATTATTCCACCTGAGGTGGCAATAGCGCTTGCAATACCGCCAACTCTTGATGTGCCTGTAATCGTGCCTCCGAGAACATAACAGTTTGTGATTTTACCACCATTTTGAACTACTGCTGCGATAACGCCTGCGTTCTCTTGCGTGCTACTAACCACGGCGTTCACTACGGCAAGATTTTTCACTTCGCCGCCATTGATGTTTCTGAACAGCCCTGCCATGTTAAGGGCGGCATTGCTACTTGTGTTGTTTATATTCAGGTTGGTAATGGTTTTGCCGTTTCCATCGAATACGCCTGCGAAATAACGATCTGCAGTAACAGATATATCACCGCCATTCCCGATAGGCAACCAAGGGTTGTAATCCGAAAGGTCAATATCGGCTGTTAGTTTGATTGTTGCGTTTGCAAAACCGTATCTTGCGATACCTGCGGCAGTTGCGGTGTTGTTGAAGATATTGGCAAAGCCTCGCAATTGGTCTGCGTTTGCGATTTCGTAGGTGCTTTGGTTTGGTCCTGTGTACCAAGAGTAGTCGGGGGTTCCTGTTTGCGCCCAAGCCATTGATACCATAGCGATTACCACTGTCATCGCACTTAGAATTTTATTTTTTACATTCATGATATTGTTCCTATATGTAAAATATGCTTTTCTAAATATAAATTCATTTTCGCCTTTTTCGCCATTTGTCAATAACATGTAACGAAATTGTATAGTTACTTCAGTTTTTTTTTGCTATATTTTTAAGTTTTCGTTGTTTTGCTTGGGACATGATTTAATCGTTGCTTAGCACAACGCTTTGGGACAAGGAACATGGGACAAGCGATGTGCAAATCATGTCCCAGCCAATGTAGCTTTACATGTCGCTTGTCCCATGTTCCAGTGCATTAAATTTGACTTAATCAGCGATTACAGAACCTATCTGTGAAATGTTTTACCAAGCGCGCAGGTATATTCCCATCTTTCAGAGGGGTGCCGAAGGCGGGGTGTCCCAACAACGAAGCTACGCAACTCTCCAGCAAAGAAACTTTGCAGAATATAGCAGAACGCTTGGCAAAAGGGTTATTACAAACGCCCAAACCTGCGTTTGGCATCTTCTAAAGACACGCCGCTTTCCCAAAGAGCAAATAATTCTGCACGCTCTTCTTCACGGCCTTCTTTCAAGGCTTTCTCACGCTCTTCCTCGCGAGCTTCCTCGCGGGCAACCTCAAGGGCATCCTTCAAATTCCATTCTGTAAGAAGCATGTTTTCTACCTCCGAACTGCGTTCTCGCAAGAAATATAGCAAAATATCACGTCTTATGCAAGACTTGACAGCAGATTTAACCGCAGCATCCAAACTCATGCTTTTCTTGTTATCCTCAATCTCCGCAACAAGCTCCGCATAGCCGCTCAAATTAGGGCTGCGGCTGGCTATCTCCGTGTTCCTGCCCTTGTTGATGTTGTAAACTTTTACTACAAGCTCAAGGAAGCGAGTCTCGCTATGCAATATAAAGGAATCCGAAAGCCGCATCTCCTTGAAATCAGGATAGTCCGCTTTGCCGTTGTATAGGACTATGAACTCTGGCTCAGGGATTTTAACCATTTTCTGCTTGTACAAATCCTTGCTGTTAGTGAGCATTTCGTATTCCCTTGCCATGTAAATAAGCATCCTTCCGCTTACGGCATTGTACATTTCCAGAAGCTGCTCCTTTTCTCCGAACAGCGTGGTGAATACGCTGTTCTTGAATTTGCGGTTTGCATTAATCTCTCCCATTTTTTTCTCCTATTTTGGGGTTATCTACTCCTTAGACGGAAAAAAGGGGGTAAAATCAGACGGAAAATTCATTTTTTTTGCATTTTGCAAACAAGTGTTGACACTTTCGGTGATTTTGGCTCAAAAAGGCAGGTTTTCATTGTAATTATTTTGTGGGTAACGGGAAGCTTCCAGAGAGGTGGCAAGCCTCTTGTAAGTTTGGCATTTTTTACAGCCAATATAACCTAAAAATTACAAAAAACGTCTGCTTTTGAAAAAAATAATGTAATTTTAAAATAGAATCTTTTACCAATAGGATATCTTTTTATGAAAACCTATTTCAAATCTCTGATCTCTGCGGCATTAGTTGCGCTATTAGCTTGCAATAATTCTACCGATAGCACAAGCAGCGGTGAAGATATCAAAAATCCGTTTGCTAAACAAGTTCCACCTGTGTTGGTAGTAGCCGATGATGTGAAAACGTGGATAGACGAACAGCTTGCCACTGGTAGCAGTGAAAAGAAGCTAGTCTTTATTTCTGATATGTATATTCCAGACATAGAATCAATATCTGGTCTCTATGCCACTTATTCAAACGAAATAATAGAGTATTTTTTGAACGGCAATAAAATTACCGCAGAGGAATACACTAAAATATGGGAAGATTACAATAAGAATGTAAGCAGCAAAAACAAAAGAGATTTGTCTATTCCAGGCGAAATAATAAGCGGTATAAGCGATGAAAGATACAGTTGGACAGTGCTAATAACCGCTGAGGAACTCAGCGAATTGTTAAAAACTTACGACTTGCTCTCAATTGAATTCTATAGAGAATGCACGAATGAAGCATGGATGCACTTATAAAAATTAAGAAACAACGCAGTTAACAGCGGAATAATTTACAGGCACTCCGTTCATTTTGGAAACGCTTGCCAAACTGATGCTAGCCGTGAGGCTAACCCCATTCAGAGGCTCGAACAAAAGCCAGACACCGAATCCATGGTTGTTAGGAGTGTCCAAACTGGCGTTTGGCATCTTCTAAAGACACGCCACTTTCCAAAAGAGCAAATAATTCAGCACGACCTTCTTTCAAGGATTTCTCTCGCTCTTCCTCACGGGCTTCCTCTCTTGCAACCTCAAGAGCATCCTTCAAATTCCATTCTGTAAGAAGCATGTTTTCAACCTCCGAACTGCGTTCTCGCAAGAAATATAGCAAAATATCACGCCTTATGCAAGACTTGACAGCGGATTTAACAGCTGCATCCAAGCTCATGGCTTTCTTGTTATCTTCAATCTCGGCAATAAGCTCGGCGTAGCCGCTCAAATTGGGACTTTTGCTGGCTATCTCCGCATTTCTGCCCTTGTTGATGTTGTAAACTTTTACTACAAGCTCCAAGAAGTGGGTCTCGCTATGCAATATAAAGGAATCCGAAAGCCGCATCTCCTTGAAATCAGGATATTCCGCTTTGCCGTTGTATAAAACTATGAACTCTGGCTCGGGGATTTTAACCATCTTCTGCTTGTACAGGTCTTTGCTGTTCGTAAGCATTTCATACTCCCTTGCCATGT